>NZ_BAAAMR010000195.1:0-9921 GCF_039529375.1 Actinomadura napierensis | reverse complement strand
CCTTACGCACCCGCCCACACCACACCCGACCATCACTACATGTCGCGCCACATACACATTTTGTTATGACCTCTTAGCGCCACCGTTAGCACGCACGCCCGTCCCGGAGGGTGCGCCCGCGCGAACGGCGAGACGGTGTGACAGACCGCTTCGCGCGGGCGTGCCCTCCGGCCCGCGGGGGGCTGGGGGTCGCGAGACCCCCGCTTCGGGCCCGTCCAACCCGCCTGATATTCACGCGTCACCACTTCCACTTATCTGCCATAGAACTACCTATTCTTCATCGTGTTCCCTCCAGGGCCACTCGCGCGTACCCCACCGAATATCCTCAAAGAGTGATTCATACTCTTTCTCGCTGGAGATTGAGAAAGTTGAGTGTGCCTCAAGAACTCTCCATGCGGTCCATGTTACAGACTCTTGCATGTCCCTCACATATAGACCTTCGCTCAGTTTTCGCGACTCACCCCCATGTGCAACGAGGCTTCTGACCGAATAGATCTCTTCGTATTCCTTTGCGCGCTTGGAACGCATTCGAGGGTCACTCTCAAGAAGGGCGTACCGCTCTTTCATTGCACGCCCTGGAAGACCAGCCCTGGAACCCAGCAGAGCGTCCAGAGCTACACCTGCTGCCAGAGCGGCATCATCCTGAGCTGACGCCCAATAACTATCTGCGAACCAGCGAGCCGCGACATGCAAACGACGCAGAAAGCTATGCCTTTGAGTTAGACATTCCTCGACAGCACCACGAATCTTGTCGCTGCGGAGCAAGTCTTCCAGTGGTACTGGATTTTCTCCTAGCCACAAGACTCCACCCCTGTTCCCGAGAGCATCGATCACCAGGGGACTTGAATACAATTCCACTTGATCGCCAGAGATTCTCAGACCTTCCTCAATAGCCTTTCGATCCAACGTGATACCTCGCACGCCGGGTCGATTAGTGTCTCCTCGAAGTGACCATAGATTACGTTCACTTTTGTCAACGATCAGCAGCATCGTTAGCTCTACCAGCAGTTTAAGGTTCCTTTTGGCCTGCGCGCGAGCCAACCCCCGCTGCCCTGGAACCAAGGCAGCAAATCCCACACGCGGCATTCTATGCTGGAGGCCATTAACATATTTCGCGACCTCATCCGCGTGGAGTTCAGCGCGACCGCCAAGCCCCTTGGTCGCTTCAATGAAGGAATCGTCCAAGCACCCAATGATGTTTTTCTTGCCGATTCGCCTAGGTGGCCCCTCCCAAGAAACATTTGCCACCGGGAAGATAACGAGAGACGGCTCTGTAAGTATTATGCGTGCGAGCAGTTCTTTGGCCTTACCTTCCCGTTCCCCCTTGAAAGAGGATACAAACGCTATAAGGCTTGCCAGATACCCCCACAACTCTTCCATATTCCAGCGGTCACGTATTTGCGTCTGCCTTGCTAGCAGTTCATGAAGCTCTTCGATTTTCGCCACTCCTTCGGCCGATAGGCCCACTGGCCCATCTGGCGAAGAGATGGAAGCTCCTTGGGAATGCCGGTAAGACTCTACGGACCATCCGTAATCCCAGGGATCGGAATCGCTTGATTCATGAATGCAACTCACGGCAGCAAGGACAAGTTGAGTCGCCTTGGCGTGGATCTTTTCCATATCACTATGGTGCCAGGCCCGCGCTCGCTAGTCCTCTAGTTTTGGGGAAGCTAACGGTGATCGAGCAGCAGACCTTGGATGTTGAGGGGAGGGTCGGGTTCGCCACTCGGCTTGTGCTGATCGATCGTCCCCGCCCTGGCGGACGGGTGACGCGGCGCGGCGGGACCGGACGGAACAGGCCGCACGCCCGGCGCGCCGGGGCGGGCGGCCGCTGGCGACGCGTAGCGGCGCCCTTGAAAACGTAGAGAAAGTTCTCATCCGGCGCGGGTGCTGCCTGGCTGACCTGCGGTTATGGGATGAGCTTGGTTAGGGCTCGGCGGGTTTGGTCGGCGAGGCTGACGGCTGCGCCTAGGCGGTTGTCGATGGTGAGGTGTGCGGCCTCGGGCGGGTCTTCGGTGTTGAGGCCGGCGCTGTACTCGTCCCAGTGGGCGAGCTTCCAGCCGTCGCGGGCGGCGTCTCGCAGCTCGTACTCGTGCATGGTGTCGACGTCGCTGTGCACCCAGATCGCGGTCACGTCGACACCCTTTGCCTGACATCGGTGGGTGAGGCGCGGCAGCCATGACGGGTTGTTGAGTTCGTCGATGAACGGGGCCGCCAGGATGATCGAGACGCCGAACCCTCCGGCTCCGCGCCCAAAGGAACCTTCGGTGAGGGAGGCCTTGCCGTCGAGAGCCCTTTCAAGATCGGCAAGGTCATCGAGACCAGGGCAGATCTGATCGGCAAGTGGTAGGCGGGCCTGGGAGCTGCCGGGTTCAGGGATGCCAAATGTTATCTGCAGTTGGACTGTCATGACCCGAAGCGTATGGCGAGTGCTGCTGAGGGGGTGCTGTTTCTCGGCATTGTGAGGACGTTGCCGTCAGGGTTGCCGTCAAAAGGCCCGGAACCTGATCAGGTTCCGGGCCTTTTGGCTGGTCATTGAGGTGGGCAGGGGCGGGGTCGAACCGCCGACCTTCCGCTTTTCAGGCGGACGCTCGTACCGACTGAGCTACCTGCCCAGGACGCGCGTCGGCGCGTCTGGCGGTCCTGACGGGATTTGAACCCGCGGCCTCCACCTTGACAGGGTGGCGAGCACTCCTAGCTGCTCCACAGGACCTTGCTTGCCTCGAGCTTAGCGGCTTCGGGGCGGTGGCCCGACCGGCTGGGCTGCCGGTCCTTGGCGACGTCCGAGAGCATACGCGATGGCCGAGGACGGCGCCAACTCGTTAAGGGCGGGCGCGACGGGGGAGGACGGGGGCTACGGAGGGGCGTGGGGCGGGTGGTTCGTTTTCGGGGTGCCGGGTTCCTAGTCTGGCCTGGCCGGAGCCGTCCCGAGGGGCGGCCGTCGACGTGAGAGGGCGGAAGAAACGCGTGGTCGCAAAGCTCCCAGACCAAGCGGAGGGCTATCAGCGCGGGCTCGGTACCCGCCAGATTCAGATGCTGGCCATCGGCGGCACCATCGGCACGGGGTTGTTCCTCGGGGCCGGGGAGAACATCGCCAAGGCCGGCCCGAGTCTCGTGCTGACGTACGCCGTCGCGGGGTTGATGCTGTTCTTCGTCATGCGGGCGCTCGGTGAGCTGCTCACCTACCGGCACGCGGAGGGGGGTTTCGCCGGGTATGCCCGTGAGTTCCTCGGGCCCTTCTGGGGCTACGCCACGACGTGGACGTACTGGATCATCTGGGTGACGACCGGGATGGCGGAGCTCACCGCGGCCGGCAAGTACGTCCAGAAGTGGCTGCCCGGGGTCGAGCAGTGGCAGACGGCGCTGGTGGCGCTGATCGTGCTGTTCGTGGTCAACCTGATCTCGGTGAAGGTGTTCGGCGAGCTGGAGTTCTGGTTCGCGATGATCAAGGTCGCGGCGATCGTGATGATGATCCTCGTGGGGATCGGGGTGCTGGTCTTCGGGTTCAGTGACGCCGGGAAGACGGCGAGCGTCTCGAACCTGTGGGACCAGGGCGGGTTCTTCCCCGAAGGGGTCGGCCCGATGCTGATGACGCTGCAGATGGTGATGTTCGCCTACCTGGGCGTCGAGCTGGTCGGGGTCACCGCGAGCGAGGCGCGGGATCCGGAGAAGAACATCCCGCGGGCGATCAACGCGCTGCCCGTGCGGTTCGCGCTGTTCTATCTGGGGTCGCTGCTCGTGATCATGGCGGTGGTGCCGTGGACGGCGTTCAAGGGCGGGGCGAGCCCGTTCGTGCTCGCGTTCGACAAGATCGGCATTCCGGGCGGCGGGGACATCGTCAACTTCGTGGTGCTGACGGCAGCGCTGTCGTCGTGCAACGCGGGCGGGCTGTACTCGACGTCCCGGATGCTGCGGACGGCCGGCGTCAACGGAGATGGGCCGCAGGCGCTCGCGCGGTTGAACGGGCGGAGCGTCCCGGTGCTGACCGTTGTCATCTCCGCGCTCGTCATGGGTGTGGGCGTGGTGGTCAACGCGGTGGTGCCGGACAAGGCTTTCGAGTACATCACGTCGGTGTCGACGGGTGGCGCACTGCTGGTGTGGACCGTCATCCTGGTGGCGCACATGGCGTACCGGCGGAAGGTCGCGGCGGGCGTGCTGCCCAAGGCGCCCTACCGGATGCCGTGGGCGCCGTACACCAACTGGCTGGTGCTGGCCTTCTTCGCGTTCGTCACGGTGACGATCGCGTGGGAGGCGGACACCCGGGTCGCCCTGTACGTGATGGCGGGCTGGTTCGTGATCATCCTGGCGGGCTGGCCGCTGGTGTGGCGGAACTCGCAGCGGGTGGCGCCGGCGGACGTCGCGATCGCCGAGGAGAGCAGCACCGCCTAGTGCGATGATTTCCGTGGGACCTCGGGGACGGAGGCGCAGCGGTGACCAGGACGGTGGCGCGCGGCCTTCTTCCCGGGGTGCCCCGGACGCTGCTCGAGGTGCGGGTCCGGTGGGTGCTCGCGGTCGTGGTGGTGGTCGCGAACATCATCGGCGGCCTGGTGGTGCTGCTGTTCGCGACGTTCGTGGTGCCGGATCCGCCGCTGCGCGATCCCGATCATGTGCATCTGGTGAACGCGATCGCGTTCTTCAGTTATCCGGTGGTGGCGGGGCCGATCGCGCTGGTGGCGGGGCTGTGGCTGTGGCGTCCGGTGGTGAGCCTGGTGCGCGGCGGCCATATGCCCGACCGGGCGGAGGGACGGGCCGTCCTGCTGGGGCCGCTGCGCCTGACGTTCCTGGTCGGCGCGCTGTGGGGGGTCGGCGCGGCCGGCTGGGCGGGGTTGGACGTGGTGCTGTTCACCGGCAGGCTCGCGGTGAAGACGGGCCTGACGTGCCTGCTCGGCGCGGCGACGACCTGCACGATCGTGTACCTGCTGTCGGAGCGGCTGCTGCGGCCGGCGGCGGCGCTGGTGCTGGCGGCGGAGCGGCCGCGCCGGTTCCGGCTGCCGGGGGTGACGACGCGGGTGATGCTCGCGTGGGCGCTCGGGACGGCGATCCCGGTGTTCGGGCTGATCTGCGTGGCGGTGGCGGCGCTCGCGGCGCCGGACATCGACGTCACCCAGCTCGCGATCACGATCCTGGGGCTGGGCGGCGCGGCCCTGGTCGTCGGCGTGTACGTGACGTACATGGCGACGCGGGCGATCGCGGACCCGATCAAGTCCGTCCGGACGGGGATGGCGCAGGTCGAGCGGGGCGATCTCGGCACCGAGGTGGCGGTGTACGACGCGAGCGAGGTCGGGCAGCTGCAGGCGGGGTTCAACCACATGGTGGCGGGGCTGCGCGATCATGAGCGGCTGCGGGACCTGTTCGGCCGGCACGTCGGCGAGGAGGTCGCGGGGCTGGCGCTGGAGCGCGGCGACATCGAGCTGGGCGGCGAGACGCGCGAGGTCGCGGTGCTGTTCGTCGACCTGACCGGCTCGACGCGGCTCGCCGACACCCGCGGCCCGGACGAGGTGGTGGGGCTGCTGAACCGGTTCTTCGGCGTGGTGGTGGCGGTGGTGGCGCGGCACGGCGGGTGGATCAACAAGTTCGAGGGGGACGCGGCGCTGGCGATCTTCGGCGCGCCGTCGGAGATGCAGGACTCGGCGGGCGGGGCGCTCGGCGCGGCGCGCGAGCTGGCGGTCCGGCTGCGCGCGGAGGTGCCGGTGCTGGACGCGGGGATCGGCGTGTCGGCGGGCCCGGTGGTGGCCGGCTACATCGGCGCGGAGCAGCGGTTCGAGTACACGGTGATCGGCGATCCGGTGAACGAGGCGGCGCGGCTGAGCGATCTGGCGAAGGCGTCGCCGGGGCGGGTGCTGGCGTCCGGGACGGTGGTGGAGCTCGCGCACCTGGCGGAATCGGACGAATGGGAGTTCGGCAGGTCGGTGACGCTGCGCGGCCGGAGCCGTCCGACCAGACTGGGCGTGCCGAAACAGCCGAAACAGCCGAAGCAGCCCATGGTGCCGCCCCCCGCGCCGGCGCCGGACGCGGAGGGGCCGCGGCGCATCCGGTTCCCGCGCCCGCTCCGTCCGCTGCGGCGTGGCGGGCAGGTGCTGCTCGGCGCGCTGGTGCTGACAAAGGCGGCGAAGGGCGCGAAGCGGGGCACCGGGGAGCCCGCGGAGGAACCGCCGCAAGGGGACGGGTGAGTCGATCCGGCGAAGACGCCGTGTCCGCCTCGTAACGCACGCTCCGAATGCGTAATGTCACCCTTGGTACATGGTCTGCTACCGGCTCGTAACCCGGGCGTCATCGGCCGAACGGAGGGTCGAGGCAGGCATCCCCCGGCTCCCGAGAGGTGACAATGTCCCGTCGGCATGGCATCGCGTTCACGGCCGTCCTCACCGCGGCCGCGAGCACCGGCCCCGCGACGGCGGCCGCCGCCGACCCGCACCCCCTCCTCCCGCCTCTCCCGCTCCCGGCCGTCCAGCAGCAGCAGGCGGCCGCCTCCAAGGTCCTCGACGTCGGGCACCGCGGCGCGTCCGCGTACGCGCCGGAGAACACGCTCGCCTCGTTCAGGCTGGCGAAGTCCCGGCACGCGGACATGTTCGAGCTCGACGTCCAGCAGACGAAGGACCACAAGCTCGTCATCCTGCACGACACCACGCTGGCCAGGACGACCGACGTGGAGCACGTCTACCCGAAGAAGAAGCCCTGGAAGGTCTCCCAGCTCACCCTCAAGCAGATCAAGAAGCTGGACGCGGGGTCGTGGTACTCCAAGAAGTACAAGCGCGAGCGCGTCCCGACGCTGGACGAGGTGCTGGGTGCGATGAGCGGCAGCGGCGTCGGCATGCTGCTGGAGCTGAAGAGCCCCGCGCTGTATCCGGGGGTCGAGGGACGGGTCGCCGCGGCGCTCAAGCGGCACCGGTCGTACTGGCTCGGTGCGAAGGCGGCGCCGAGCCAGCGGCGGCTCGTGGTGCAGTCGTTCGACTGGGCGTCGGTCAAGCGCTTCCACAAGGACCTGCCCGGCGTCCCGACCGGCCTGCTCGGCAAGCCGAAGGCCGCGGACCTGAAGAAGCTGAAGGCCTACGCGGACCTGATCAACCCCTCCTACGGCGACCTCACCAAGACCTATGTCAAGCAGGTGCACGCGGCGCACCTGCACCTGCTCACCTGGACGCTCAACAACAAGACGAAGATGGCGAAGGCCGTCGATCTCGGAGTGGACGGGATCATCACCAACAAGCCGGACGTCCTGCGCACCGTCCTGAAGGCCGAGGCGTGACCCGAGTACAGCTAGCCGAGTGAGGGCAGGGCCGCGCGCGCCCGGGCGATCAGCGCCCGTGCCGCCGGGCCGCGCGGCCCCTCCGCCCGCCACGCCAGCGCGATCCGGCCGCGCAGCCGGGGCCGGACGATCGGCATCGACGCCAGCTCGCCGGCCCGGATCGCGGTGGCGGACTCGGGAAGGACCGCCACGCCCAGCCCGTGCGCGGCGAGCTGGGCGAGGACGGGCGGCTCGCCGGCCTCGAACGCGATCCGCGGGCGCAGGCCGGCGGCCGCGCACGCCTCGTCCAGGACGGCACGCAGCCCGGTGCCCTTCGGCAGGCTGACCAGGCGCTGCTCGGCGAGCGTGCGCAGCGTGACCGACGCGCGCCCGGCCAGCGGGTGGTCGCGGGACACGGCGGCGAACAGGTCCTCCTCGATGACGGCCTGGACGGCGATCCCGGGCGGCGGCTCGGTGCCGAGGCTGAGGAACGCCAGGTCGGTGCTTCCGGTGACCAGCCCGTCGGCCAGCGCCGCCGACTCGTCCTGGAGGACGGTGATCTCCACGTCCGGGTGGTCGCGGTGGAACCCGGCGAGCAGGCCCGGCAGGTCCAGGGACGCGATCCAGTCGATGGTGCCGATCGTGACGTGGCCGCGCAGCAGGCCGGTCAGCTCGTCCACCGACAGCTTCGCGCCCTCCACGGCGGCGAGCGCGGCCCGCGCGTAGGGCAGCACGGCGGCGCCGACCTCGGTCAGCCGGACGGTCCGCCCGGACCGGTCGAGCAGCGGCTGCCCGAACTCGCGTTCGAGCTGGCGGATCTGCGCGCTGACGCCGGGCTGGGCCACGTGCAGCCGCGCGGCGGCCTTGGTGAAGCTGGCCTCCTCGGTGACCGCCACGAAGTACTCCAGCTGGCGCAGCTCCATAACCGGGGATGCTAACAGCGGGAGCGGCCAGCTCCCGGAGTTCTGAACAACTCGGGGCGCGGACCGGCGGCATGCGGCGCGGAAGACCGCACCGGGATAGGTGAAACTCGCGTCACCGCAGGTCAGCGACGGGTCATCGGCAACCATTTCTTTGGCCTCTCTTGGGCGCCGGGCGCCCGTCGCGAGGACTGAATCCGGCCCTCCGGGTGATTACCTCACCTGCGGGAGGTCGGGTGTACGGACGGCGCACATGGTCCATACGGGTGCGGATGACCGTGATTGCCGGGGCGGTCGCCGCCCTGGTGAGCGCCGTTCTGATCACCATGATCATGGTCGGGGTGCGCGGGCGCGCCTCCGACTACGAGCGCAACAAGGCCCTGTCGACGGCGCTGCGGGTCGCCGAGCAGTTCCGGTCGCGGCCGGTGCGCGGCGAGATCGGCGACGCGCCGCACGGCATCGCCGTCCAGGTGCTCGACGCGCGGAACACCGTGATCGCCGGGACCCCGGACACGGTGCACGGGCCGCCGATGGCCACGTTCCGCCCGGGCGTCGCGACCGGCTTCAAGGACGCGCAGGTGCTGTGCCCGCCGGGCGGCATGCGCGGCTGCCGGTGGGTGATCGAGTTCTCGGTGCACCGGCCGGCCGGGGACTGGGAGGTCTACGCCGCCGCGCCGAACGTCCCCTGGTACGTCAACGGCGGCCTGCTGACCTTCCTGGTCAGCACGGCGCTGCTGCTGGTCCTGCTGGTGTGCCTGCGGACGTGGCGGACCATCGACCGGACCCTCGCCCCGGTGGACGGGATCCGCCGCGAGCTGACCGAGATCACCGCCAGCAAGTCCGGCCGCCGGGTCACCGTGCCGGGCAACCGGGACGAGATCCGGTGGCTCGCCGAGGCCGTCAACGCGACCCTGGACCGGCTGGACGCCGCGCTCGCCAAGCAGCGCAGCTTCACCTCCGACGCCTCGCACGACCTGCGCAGCCCGATCGCCGCCGCGCGCACCCAGCTGGAGGAGGCGCTGCTGTACGCCGACGACACCGACTGGCCGCACACCGCCCGGACCGTCCTGCAGACCCTCGACCGGCTGCAGGCCATCGTCACCGACCTGCTGCAGCTGGCCCGGCTGGACGCGGGCGCCTGGCAGGACACCGAGCCGGTCGACCTCGCCGCCATGGTCACCATCGAGCTGGCCCGGTCGGACCGCGGCAAGCGGATCGTCCCGCACCTGCAGGAGGGCGTGCGGCTGCACGGCGACCGGCTGCGGCTGGTCCGGCTGTTCACGAACCTGCTGGACAACGCCGAGCGGCACGCCGAGTCGCGGGTCGACGTCACCGTCCGCGACGAGGACGGCGTCGCCGTGCTGGAGGTGCTGGACGACGGCGCGGGCATCGCGCCGGCGGAGCGCGAGGTCGTCTTCCAGCGGTTCGCGCGGCTCAAGGCCGGCAAGGCCCGCGACGCCAACGGCACCGGGCTCGGCCTGCCGATCGCCCGCGAGATCGCCCGGGCGCACGGCGGCACGCTGAAGGTCGAGGACAGCGACCGCGGCGCCCGGTTCGTGCTGCGCATCCCCCGGAAGCCGTGATCAGCCCGGGAGCCGCGATCAGCCCGGGCGGCGGCCGTCCACCATTCGGGTCCAGCCCTTCAGCCGCGACTCCTTCACCCGGCAGGTGAACGGCGCGTAGTCGGCGGGGTCGTGGCCCGGCGCGTGCGCGAGCACCGACTCGTACACGAACGCGGAGGCGACGAAGCCGAGGTCGGCGCGGGTCTCGGCGAGC
>NZ_BAAAMR010000194.1:0-9985 GCF_039529375.1 Actinomadura napierensis | reverse complement strand
TTTCCCGCCGGTTCGCCTAGAGTTTAAGGAGAATCCATTCGACGCCCCTTGGGGGGAGCCATGACCGTGATCCCGGCAACGCGCCCGGCGGCCCGCCCGGCGCTCCGCCGGGGAATCCGCCCGCCAAACCACCCGGTACCGGCCCGGATCCGGCCGACGAGCCGGAAAGTTCATCACCCGTTTCCCGCCGGTTCGCCTAGAGTTTAAGGAGAATCCATTCGACGCCCCTTGGGGGGAGCCATGACCGTGATCCCGGGTCTCGTCCGCCGCGCCGCCGCCGAGGCGGAGCACCGGCTGCGCGCCGGTGCGGGTCTGCTCGTCAGACTGGGCCGGGACCTGGAACGGTCGGCGGAACTGGAACGGTTCCTGCCCTCCTACGGGGAGCGGGTGCGCAGGCTGGAGGATACCGTCCGGGCGCAGGAGACGGCGCTGCGCACCCGCGACGAGGAGCTGACCGGGCTGCGCGCCGAGCTGGACTCGCTGGTCGCGCAGCTCAACGACCGGCTGCTGCCGCGCATCGACGAGCGGATGGACGACACCGAGCGCGACCTCGCCGCCGTCGCCACCAGCCTGATCCGCACCGGCCGCGACACCGCCGGGCACCGCACCCGGCTGGAGGCGGTGGAGCGGCGGATCGGCGACCTGCGCACCAAGCTCGCGCAGCTGGAGCAGCGGGCGGGCCTGTGGCGCGACCTGCAGGCGACGATGGCGCGGCTCGGCGAGGACGTCGACGCGCTGCGCGCCCGGACGGCGCTGCGCGCGGCCGAGCCGGCCCCGGCCGAGCCCGCGCCCGTCACCCCGGTCACGCCGGTCGCCCCGGTCGTGACCGACCGCGTCACCGACCGCGTCACCGACCGTCCCGCCTGATCCGGCCGGGCCGCCCGGTCCGGCCGGCGGCGGGCCGGTCGGCCGCCTTCCCGGCGTTCGGGACAATGGGGGCATGACCTTCGCCATTCCCGACCCCAAGCGCGGTTTCGCCAGCGACAACCAGGCCGGCGTCCACCCTGAGATCCTCGCGGCGCTCGCCGCGGTGAACGAGGGCCACCAGCCCGCCTACGGAGACGACGCCGTGACGGCGCGGCTGCGCGAGGTGGTCCGGGGGCACTTCGGCCCGGCGGCGGAGGTGTTCCCGGTGTTCAACGGGACGGGCGCGAACGTGGTGTCGCTGCAGGCGATGTCGCAGCCGTGGAGCGCGGTCGTGTGCCCGGAGTCGGCGCACATCAACACCGACGAGTGCGGCGCGGCGGAGAAGATCGCCGGGCTGAAGCTGGTCACGGTGCCCGCGCCGGACGGGAAGCTGACGCCCGGGCTGGTCGAGCGGTACGCGACCGGGTTCGGCAACATCCAGCGCCGCCAGCCGTCCGCGGTGTCGATCACGCAGAGCACCGAGCTCGGGACCGTCTACACCCCCGAGGAGGTCGCGGCGGTCGCGGCCGCGGCGCACGAGCGGGGCCTCGGCGTGCACATGGACGGCGCCCGGATCGCCAACGCCGCCGCCGCGCTCGGCGTGCCGATGCGCGCGTTCACCACCGACGCGGGCGTGGACGTGCTGTCGTTCGGCGGCACCAAGAACGGGCTGCTGCTGGGCGAGGCGATCGTCGTGCTGAACCCGGACGCGGTCCAGGGGCTGGCCTTCCTGCGCAAGTCGAGCATGCAGCTGGCGTCGAAGATGCGGTACGTGTCCGCCCAGCTCGTCGCGCTGCTGGACGGGGACCTGTGGCTGCGCAACGCCGCGCACGCGAACGCGATGGCGCGCCGGCTCGCGGACGCGGCGGGCGCGCTCCCGGGCGTGGAGGTCACCCAGGACGTGCAGGCGAACACGGTGTTCGCGATCGTCCCGAAGGACGCGGCGGAGCGGCTGCGCAAGCGGTTCGCGTTCTACACCTGGGACGAGCGGACGGGCGAGGTCCGCTGGGTGTGCTCGTTCGACACCGCCGAGGAGGACGTGGACGCGTTCGCCGCGGCCCTCGCCGAGGAGCTGTCCGGCTGACCTGCGGGGCGACCCGGCGGGCGGGCCGGGGCGTCCCGATCATCGGGAGGCGGGCCGACACCGCCCCGCCCTTCGGCGTTATCGTGGACCCGAACTGGATTCGGTATCAGGAGGCGAGCCCGAAGATGACCAATCGCACCTTCGTCGTGGGCGTGGGCATGACCAAGTTCGAGAAGCCGGGCTCCCGCGACTGGGACTACCCCGACATGGCCAAGGAGGCCGTGGGCAACGCCCTCCAGGACGCCGGCGTCCCCTACGACAAGATCGAGATGGCCTACGCCGGCTCGATGTACGGGTCGATGGGCCAGCGCGCCCTCTACGAGACGGGCATGACCGGCATCCCGGTGATGACCGTCATGAACGCCTGCGCCACCGGGTCCAGCGCCCTGTTCCTCGCCCGCCAGGCCGTCCGGGGCGGGCTCGCCGACTGCGCGCTCGCGCTCGGCATGGAGAAGATGAAGAAGGGCTCGCTCGGCGCGGGCGTCGGCGAGTCCAAGGTGACCATCATCGACCACCACCTGCGCTCGATGACCGCCGGCCGCGAGTGGGAGCTGGACAAGGCGCCGATGCCGCAGATGTTCGGCAACGCCGGCCGCGAGCACATGGAGAAGTACGGCTCCACCCCCGAGCACTACGCCTGGATCGGCTGGAAGAACCACAAGCACTCGGTGAACAACCCGTACGCGCAGTTCCAGACCGAGTACTCCTTCGACGACGTCAAGAACGCGCCGATGATCTTCGACCCGCTGACCAAGCTGCAGTGCTCCCCCACCTCCGACGGCGCCGCCGCCGCGGTCGTGGTCAGCGAGCGGTTCGTCGACGAGCACGGCCTGTGGGACCAGGCGGTCGAGATCGCCGGGCACCACATCGCCACCGACACCTCCGAGAGCTTCGCCGACAACTCCTCCATCCAGGTCGTCGGGTTCGGCGTCTCGCAGCGCGCCGCGAAGAAGGCGATGGACGAGGCGCAGGTGTCCATCGAGGACGTCGACGTCATCGAGCTGCACGACTGCTTCAGCGCCAACGAGCTGATCACCTACGAGGCGCTGGGGATGGCGGGGGTCGGCGAGGGCCACAAGCTCGTCGACGACAAGGCCACCACCTACGGCGGCAAGTGGGTCGTCAACCCCTCCGGCGGCCTGATCTCCAAGGGCCACCCGCTGGGCGCGACCGGCCTCGCCCAGTGCGCCGAGCTGACCTGGCAGCTGCGCGGCAAGGCCGGGAACCGGCAGGTCGACGGCGCCCGGGTCGCCCTCCAGCACAACATCGGCCTCGGCAGCGCCTGCGCCGTCGCGGTCTACAAGCCCGCCTCCGCCTGACGCTCGTTCACTTGCGGCGAGTCGTCGTTATGGGACGCCTCGTAACGACGACTCGCCGCAACTCAACGCGTCAGGCGTGCGGGGCAGTGTGGACGCGGGTTCCGTCCACGTAGGTGATGTGGACGCTTGTCTCGGCGATGGCGGCGGCGGGGCCGGCGAACGGGTCGCGGTCCAGGACGACCAGGTCGGCCCGGTTGCCGGGACGCAGGCAGCCGGTGTCGTCGAGATGGTTCACGTAGGCGGAGCCGGCGGTGTAGGCGGCCAGGGCGGTGGACAGGTCGAGGGCCTGCTCCGGCAGGAAAGGCTTGCCGTCGCCGCCGGGCAGGACGCGGTTGACCGCGACGTGGATCCCCTCGATCGGGTCGGCGCTGCTGACCGGCCAGTCGCTGCCGGCCGCGAGGGTCGTCCCGGCGCGCAGCAGGTCGCCGAACGGGTACTGCCAGGCGGCGCGCTCGGGGCCGAGGAACGGGATGGTCAGCTCGTCCATCTGCGGCTCGTGCGCGGCCCACAGCGGCTGCATGTTGGCGGTCGCGCCGAGCGCGCGGAACCGTCCGACGTCGTCGGGGTGGACGACCTGGAGGTGCGCCAGGTGCGGCCGGGTGTCGCGCCAGCCGTTGGCGGCGCGGGCGGCCTCGACGGCGTCGAGCGCCTCCCGGACGGCGCGGTCGCCGAGGGAGTGGAAGTGGACCTGGAAGCCGTGCGCGTCCAGGGCGGTCACGTACCCGGGCAGCGCCTCGGGGTCGACGAAGCTGAGGCCGCTGTTGGCGGTGGCGCAGCCGCACGCGTCGAGGTAGGGGGCGGTCATCGCGGCGGTGAAGTTCTCCGCGACGCCGTCCTGCATGATCTTCACGCTGGTGCAGCGCAGCCGGCCGCGGGTGAGCCGCTCCCGCTTGTCGAGCAGGTCGGGGATCTGCTCCTCGCCGCGGGCCCGCGACCACCACAGCGCGCCGACCACGGTGGCGGTCAGCGACCCGTCGGCGGCGGCCGCCGCGTAGGCGTCGGACACGTCGGGGTAGCCGTCGGAGCCGCTCACCAGAGCGTCCTGCCAGGCGGTGATGCCGAGGCCGTGCAGCATCTTCTGGGCGCGCAGCAGCCCGGCGATCCGGTCCTCGCGGGTGCGGGCAGGCAGCAGGCGCCCGACCAGGATCATCGCGCCCTCCTGCAGCATGCCGGTGGGGCGTCCCCGGTCGTCGCGCTCGATGCGCCCGTCGGACGGGTCGGAGGTGTCGGCGGTGACCCCGGCGAGCTCCAGCGCCCGGCTGTTCACCCACGCGCCGTGGTGGTCGCGGTTGACCAGGTAGACGGGACGGTCGGGGACGGCCGCGTCGAGCGCCTCGCGGGTGGGGGTGCCGCCCGCGAAGCTCTCCATCGACCAGCCGCCACCGGTGATCCACTCCCGCTCGGGGTGCGCGCCGGCGTAGGCGCGGACGCGCCGCAGGTACTCCCCCGGGTCGACGGTGCCGGTCAGGTCGCACTCGCCGAGTTCGATCCCGCCCATGACGGCGTGGACATGCGCGTCCTGGAAGCCGGGCAGCAGCAGGCGGCCCCGCAGGTCGACGACCTCGGTGCCGGGCCCGGCGAGGTCCTTCACCTCGTCGTGGCCCACGGCGGTGATCCGCCCGCCGGTGACGGCGAGCGAGGTGGCCCGGCTGCGGGCCGGGTCCATGGTCAGGATCGGTCCGCCGGTGAACAGCAGGTCGGCGCGCTGGCGGGTCATGAAGGCGGTCTCCCTCGGACGAACAGGGCGGCCGCCCCGGCGGGTCTCTATGAAATAGCGCGTGCGCTTCTGTGGTCAATGGCGTTGTCATAAGGTGGCGGCCGTCCCGTCCGCGCGCCTCCGGGAGACACGCCATGGACCGCACGCCCCCGCAGCCCGAGCGCGCCATCGCGCGCAAGCGACGCCGCCGTCCCACCAAGTCGGGGGTCGTGCTCTCCCACGAGCTGATCGTCGACACCGCGATCCGGCTGCTCAACCAGGGCGGCGGCGACGACGCGCTCACCGTCCGGCGGCTCGGCACCGCGCTCGGCGCCGACCCGTCCTCGATCTACCGGTACTTCCGCGACACCGACGACCTGGTGCTCGCCGTCGCCGACGAGCTGATCGGCCGCACCCTCGCCGGCACCCGGCGGGACGGCGGCTGGCGCGAGCGGCTGCGCCACGTCGGCGAGCACCTGCACGCCACCTACGTGGCGCACCCGAAGGTCGCGCTGCTCGCCGCGTCCCGCGTCACCCGCCGGCCCAACGAGATCCGCGCCGTCGAGACCGGCCTCGCCATCTTCCGCGAGGCCGGGTTCCCGCCGGACCTCGCGGCCCGCCACTACCACCAGTTCGTCGACCTGACCCTCGGCTTCGCGGCCCTGGACGCCGCGGCGAACGCCCTGCCGCCCGAGGCCGCCGCCGCCGACCGCGCGGCGTGGACGGCCACCTACGCCCGGCTGGACCCGCGCACCCACCCGCACATCAGCGCCTGCGCCGTCCCGCTCGCGAAGACCATGGTGACCAGCGCCTATCCCGGCGCGCTCGCCCTGTTCCTGGACGGTCTCGAAGCCCGCCTGGCCGAGGTCACGGCGCCTGGCACAGGTCGATGAAGGTCCTGCACAGGTCCAGGCTGAAGGTGTCCACGCCCCTGCCCAGCAGCGTGCCCTCCGGCCCGGGGACGCGGATCAGCCCGCCGAGCCCGCGGAACAGCCGGTCCAGCACGTCCATCAGCACCGGCAGGTTCCGATCCTGCGACGCCACGACCTGGACCACGTTCGCCGTCCCGTCGACCATCCGGCCGATGTTCGCGCCGTGCGCGCGGAACGTGCCGCCCACCTGGTCCGACAACTCTCCGGCGGCGTCCAGCAGCTGCGACACCTTGTCGGGCCGCTGGTAGATCACCGGTGCGAGCCGGTCGAAGTCGCCGGCCGCGCCCGCGATGGTGCCGCCCCGGGCGGCGAGCGTCCCCGACACCCCGGTGAGGTCGCCGATCATCCGCCGGATCTCCGGCTCCCGCGCGTGGACGGCGTCGGTGACCGCCGCCCCGTTGACGACCGTCCGGTGCAGCGCGGGCCCCTCGCCGTCCAGGCCCGCCGACAGCGTCCGCATGATCGTGGCGACGTCGGACGGGTCGATCGCGCGGGCGAGGTCGTAGGCGCGGTCGGTGATGCCGGTCAGCTCGCGCGGCTCCGACGTCCGGGTGATCTCGGCCCCGTCGGGCAGCGCGGGGCCGGCGCCGAGGTCCAGGCTCAGGTCCTTCGGCCCGAAGACCGAGACCGGCTCGATCGCCGCCCGCGTCGTGGCGGGGACGGCGACGCCGGCCTCCACCCGCAGCCCCACGGCGACCCGGCCGTCCCGCCGCAGCCGGACGGACTCGACGCGCCCGACCGCGATCCCCCGCACCTTGACGTCCGACCTGCCGGGATCCAGGCCCTCCCCGGCGGTGGAGAACACGGCCGTGAACCGGTGCACCCGCCCGGGCGAGGGACTCCCGGCGACCACCATGGCGGCCGCCGCGACCGCCAGCGCCGCGAACCCGGCCACCGCGTACAGGAACCGGCTGCGCGCGGACAGGTGCTCGTCGCTCATGGCGGGGTCCCTTCGTGAGGCCGCCATTGCACCCGCGCGGGCCCCGGACGGGCTATGCGGCCGGCGACGAAGCTTCGCCGGCGGACCTGTGACCCGTCCCACAAAAGTACGCTCGCGGAGCATTTGGACATGCGACAGGAATTGACTCTTGTCTCATTCCGGGTACGGTGGAAGTAAGCGTTCACTGGCAGGAGGTGCGATGCCCGCCGCCCCAGCATCCGGCCCCACCGCCGGCACCGTCACGACCGCCCGCTCCGCTCCCCCGCGTCCCCGGGCCGCCGCCACCGCCCCGCTCGGCCCCGGCACCCTGCTCTGGCGGCACGCCGCCGACCTGCGCTCCCTGCTCCCCGGCGCCGCCGCGGGCCTGATGCAGCTCATGCACCCCGGCATCGGCGCCGGCGTCGGCGAGCACTCCGCCTTCTTCGACGCGCCCTTCGACCGCATCCACCGGTCCGTCCCGCAGATCTGGGCGACGATCCTCGCCCCCGACGCCGGTGCCCGCGGCCGCGCCATCCGCGACCTGCACCGCGGCATCGGCGGCACCGACGAGCGCGCCCGCCGCTACCACGCCCTGGAACCCGAGACGTTCTGGTGGGCGCACGCCACCTTCACCTGGGAGATCTTCAAGGCCGCCGAGCTGTTCCACCCCGGCGCCCTCACCGCCGAGGACCACGAGCGCATGTACGCCGAGACCGTCACCTGGTACTCCCGCTACGGCGTCAGCATGCGCCCCGTCCCCGCCGACTACGCCGCCTTCCAGTCCGCGTTCTGGCACATCTGCACCGAACGCCTCGAACTCACCCCCGCCGCCGCCCGCGCCCTGGAGATCGCCAAGCACGGCTCCGACACCGTCACGCTGCTGCCGGTCGGCGGCCCCCGCCTCGACCGCGCCGGACGCCTCGTCGCCGAGCGCCCGCTGCGCCTGATCACCTTCGGCTGCCTGCCCGCCGTCGTCCGCGACCGCTTCGACATCCCCTGGACCGCCCTCGACCAGGCGCAGTTCGCGGCGCTCGCCATGGCCAACCGGCAGGGCTACCGGATGGTCCCCACCGGCATCAACCATTGGGCCCTGCGCACCATGCTCCGCTACATCGGCGCCCAGACCCGCCCCGACCGCTACCAGCCCGCCGCCTAGGGGGTCGCGAGAGGCGTCCGGACCTGGGCGCTCAGCTCCTCGCAGGCGGTGAGCACCCGCTCCACGTCGTCGTCGGTGAGACCGGCGTGAACGGACAGGCGGAGCAGCGTGCGGGCCGCGGGCACCACCGAGAACAGCGCGGCACTGAAGATGTCCCGGCCGGCCAGCTCGTCGCGCAACCGCACCGCGTCGGCCTCCGCGGACGTCTCCAGCGCGATGATCTGCGTGTCGGCGTCGACCGCGCCGAACCCGAGCGCCGCCAGGCCGCCGCGCAGCCGGCCGGTGGCCGCGCGCACCCGCTCCCGCCGCCAGCCGTCCTCGCGGACGACCTCCGGCGCCGCCGCGAGCCCCGCGACCTCGTGCGACGGCAGCGGCGCACCGGACGCCGCCGCGGCGGACGCTCCGGCGAACGCGGGATGGTCCCCGGCGATCAGGCCCGCGCGGGCGCAGAACGCCTTGCCGAGCCCGGCGGTACGGAAGGCGACCCTGCCGGCCAGGCCCAGCTCGCCCACCAGCCCCTCGCCCCGCACGCCCCGCACCCCGATCGCGTGCGACTCGTCGACCACCAGCAGGCAGCCGTGCTCCTCGGCGACCTCGACCAGGCCGGTCAGCGGGCACACCGACCCGTCCGTGCCGTAGACGGCGTCGGCGCAGATCACGCCGGGACCGCCCGCCTCGACCCGCCGCCGCAGGTCCTCCAGGTCGTTGTGGCGGAAGCAGACGGCCTCCGCGCCCGCCGCCCGCGCCCCCTCCCACAACCACAGGTGCGCCAGTTCGTCCAGGTAGACGGGCGTGCCGGGACCGGCGGCCAGCTGCAGCACGCCGATGCCCGCGTCCCGTCCGGACGGGCACAGCACACCGTCGCGCGCACCCAGATGGCGCGCGAACTCAGCACCCAGCCTGACCTGCGGATGGCCGTCGGGGAGGCCGGCGTTCTCGGGGGAGCGCTCCCGCACCGCGCGCAGGCCGCCGACCATCGCCTCGGTGACCCGCGGATGCTCGCCGATGGCCAGATAGTCGCCGCAGGTCAGCACGATGGTCCGCGTTCCCGGCGCGGTCCGGCCCGGTGCCGTGGGCCGGCGCGCCCGGCGTCCGCCCGCGGCACCGCGCAGATGCCTGATGCGATCGCCCAGTCGCTGATGGGCGCTGGTCATGGTCGTCACTCTCCCCGGTCGCGGGACGGCCACACTAAGTAGTGCTCCCTAATCATAGGGTGAAAAGAATCTATGGGGTGGACCAATCACGGGCCGTACAACGAGAAATCCCGGCCTCGGCGGCGAGCCGCTCGCCGTGCTCGAACCGGCGCTGACCGCCTGCGCCGCCGCATGGGCCACGTGGACCGCGACGCGGCCGAGGCGCCCGTCCCCGCCCCGACGCGCAGCGTCCTGCGACCATTCCCCTGCAGGGCGGGCGCCGGTCGCGCGTTCTTCAACCGCGTGGTCCACAACGGACGGTGTGGACACGATCGCCGCCGGCGCCGAACGCCCGACGTCCGCCGAGGCACCCCGCGTCCCCACCGCGCGCCCGCCCTTCGTCCGCTGGACGGCCCTCGCCGCCCTGCTCGCCGCCGGAGCCGCCACCGCAGCGGTGCTCCTGCGCTCGACGCCCCTCCCCGCGGCGCTCGCCGCCGTCGGCGACATGCGCTGGGGATTCCTGCCCTTGCTGCTGGTGCCCGCAGGTCTGCACTACGTCTTCGCGGCGATCGCGCTGCGCGGCGCGTCCGGCCGCGCCCTCCCGCTCGGCGAGACGACGCTCGCCCAGTTCACGGCGGCCGCCGCCAACCGCGTCACCCCCGGCGGGTTCGGCGCCGCCGCCGTCAACACCCGGTACCTCGTGTGCCGCGGGCTGCCCCTGTCCCGGGCGGCCGTAGCCGTCACCGCGCAGCAGGCCGCGCGGCCGGTGGGCGGCCTGCTGCTGATGGCGGCCGCGCTCGCGGTCGGCGGCGGGGACGGCCGGATGCCGGACGCGATCGC
>NZ_BAAAMR010000193.1:0-10039 GCF_039529375.1 Actinomadura napierensis | reverse complement strand
CGCATGCTCGACGACGCACTCAGAGATTCGACGACGAGCCCGGGAGGGCACCGGGGAACGACTACTGACTCCAGCGCGACCGGCTCACATCCCCATGCCGGCAGTTAGGACAAGCCACTTCCCGGACACGCCATCACCCAGCCTACGACCGCCCTCAGCACAGCTTCTTGGCACAGAGGGGAGCCATGAGGGTGCATTTGTCGAGAGGGTAACGCGCACCGACTTGAGCTCTTGGTTCAGGTCTCGAGGTAACACGTAGGACGCGGAGATGCGGCTGGGTGGGGTCGAAGCGGTTCGTGTAATCGGCGACGCGTTGGAGTCCGCGCGTCAGAACGGGGGGTATTCGGTCATTTCTGGTGGCGCTGAGGCGAGGTCGGCCCAGGTCTGGGGCGGGTCCTCGCCGAGGATCTGGTCGAGGTGGTGGCGTACCCAGGGATCGGTCTCGGTCCGCTGGATTTCGCGCAGTCGGGGATGAAGGTGGGTAAGGCCGAGCAGTCTGACTGCGGCGACGCCGTGCGAACGAAGGAGCGCATCGGCGTCGATCAGGAGTTCGGTGACGGCGTCGTCGAGCAACCCTGACCGCGAGCCGTCCCGTTCACCCGGCCAAGGCTGAGCGAAATGGTAGGCCGCCCGTCGGCGCCGTTGGGAGTCCTGGCAGGCCAGTTCCGGCAGCACGTCGGTCAGGGTAAGCCTGCACAGGATGTCGAGGGCCTTGAGGTCCGGTGGAGTGCAGGATCTGGCATACAGCGCGATATCGTCGGCGATCGCCTCGGCATTGTTCAAGTGGCGCTGGTGCTTGTGTCTTTGCCATCTGAGGAGGTCCCACAGTTCGGCCCGCACACTGGCGTCCACGTCAGTGGACATGGCCGCGGCCAAGGCGGCCCAGGCGCGGTCGCTGATGGCCGGTAGCCTCAGCAGCGACTCCCCGGCACGAACCCGCCGGGTCGGGGACCCATCATCGGTGAGCACAGTGAGCAGTGCAGGTTCTCCCAGCGGAAGCCGCTCACCGAACCAGCCGATGTCGTAACCGGCCATGGCCTCGTCCAGCCATCGTTCATACCAGGCGAGAAAGTCCGCGTCCTCGAGCACGTACGGGCCGATCGGACCTTCGCAGTCGAGATTGATCAGCCGTCCTCGCGCCGGTCCCGTCACGACCAAATGGGTGACGAGGGAACATCCGTGACCGGCGATCTCCACCGTGCCGGGCAAGAAGATGCGATCTGGGCCAGGCGGGCTCTCGTACCGCTGCTCCCAGTCATCGAGGTACCGGGGGCCGGGCCGATACGGACTCGGCCTGGTCAGGTGCCCCGATCGTCGATGAGCACAGCAGGAGACAGTTAGGCGCCGCAACCCGTAGCCCGGGCCGGCGCCACCGTTGCCCAGTTCGATGACGAACAGCCGGAATTCTTTGGGAAGCGCCACCTCGTGCCGTTCCTCGAACTCGGCCACCATGGCCTCCGGCAACGGCGGTTCCAGCTTGAACCTGTGTGCTTCCGCGCCGAAGGCCTTGGACGCCGCAGGCATGGAGCGCACCGCCACCAGCTTGTCAGCGATCCGTCGCACACGGACATGATCGGCGTCGAACATCCGTTCACCTTACTGGCAAGAGTGCACTCGACGTCGCAGACCAGTACCTACTGATCTGCGGCCCTGATTCTTCGGCGGAGGCAACGCAGCGCGGAGCTGTGGTCGGGGCGCTCGAAGCTGTTGGAGGCTTGGTCGTAGCGCATAGTGAGGCATGCATTCCTCAACCCCGGTCCTGGTGCCGACCGCTTTCGGCCGGGTAAGAACTCGTGAAGCATCTGCATCACTACTATGCACCACGCGTCAGTGTGGGCTGGTGAACACCCCTCCAGTTCATCGATGCCATGACCGGCCGACTCGCATGGCCTGTCGCCGTGCTTTTCCTCGGGCTGATTTTTCGCCATCCCGTTTTCGCGCTGATCGGCCGTGTACGGCATCTGTCATGGGGAGACGCCCAAGCAGAACTCGATGGCGCAACCCAGAACGTGCAGGAAGCCGTACAGGACGCGGCGAGCTTCCATCTTCCCGAGCCTGACCCAGGCCAGAAGAACCGGATTGAGCACGCAGTTCAGGAGGCCGTGAATCTCGGATTCACTAGCGGTCGCAAGACCGACTGCCCCGCGGCCCCCGCCGTCCAGATCAAGTGGGACAAGGGCGTGCCGCACCTTTTCCTCACCCCCTCCTCCGCCGAAGAGCACCTGGTTCGACGCGTTATCGCACACCTCAAGAGAACCGAAACCTTCCGCGAGGAAGTCGAATGACAACGCCTTCCGCTGGCACCTCGTGTCGTGGCGTATTGCCCGCTCGTCGGCAGACCAGCGCGTTTCGGTTTGCTGCCTTGGTTCAGGTGCCAGAGGCCATGTAGGCAGCGAGGATGTAGTTGGGGTGGCGGTCCAGGTTGTTGCGGGCTCGGTCGTAGCGCATGGTGGTGCGCGGGTCTGCGTGGCGGGCAGCGATCTGTACGTCGCGCAGGTCGACGCCTGCGTCGAGCATGGTGGTCACGAAGGTGTGGCGGAGCATGTGCGGGTGCATCCGCGGCAACCGGACGACGGATTCGGCTGCGAGACGGCGCAGGCGGCGGGTGGCGGCTCGCGCGCCGCTTTGACGAACATCCGCATATTGGCAAAGCCGCTCGATTCGCGACATGAGCGTCTGGTCACGATGACTCGGATCACGAGTATCGCTTGCTTTTCCATTTTGCCGAAGGCCAGGCTCAACTCGGTCCGTGAATGGCTGTTCCGGTGGCGTTCACAGAGTGGCGGATATAGCCGGGCAATGCGTTCCACCACCGGCATTCGTCGCGGACGGCGAGGACCTGATCGCGAGCTTCCGCTAGCTGGTGGAGCGCCTCCCCGCGGTTTGCTCGTCCGCATGCAGCCACCGCTGCGCGTAACACGGTGGTGGACTGCGCGCCAAACGAGCGGTCTTGGCAGAGTTTCAGCATCGTGTCGAGCACGCCCGGGGGCATGCGCGGGGCCGAATTGGTCAGCGCCCAGACGCTTGGACACGTGTGTCGAGGTCGATACGGTCCGCGCCGATGATGCCAAGAAGAGTCCAACCGTCCTGAGCTCCTTCGGCGATCTTGCCGAGCAGCCGGATCATGGCCCGCAGGAGAATCGTCTCGAACCGATCGGCTCCTTGGTGCAGCAGCCGGACAAGCGCCAGCCGCAACGCATCGCGGTACCCCGAGTTGACCAGCAGCGCTGTATACACCGACCGGGTCATGTCGTCCTGGCCGACCAGACTCTGTCCCAGGACGTCCCCGAGCAGCGGGTCTTCTCCATGATCCCACTTGGCCTGCCAGACCAGGCCGATGTCTTGGATCTCGGCGGCCAGACGCAGGCAGGCGTCCCGGTACCGGCTGGTCTGCGCGTCCGGACGAGCAGCGGGCTTAGCGAGGTAGACCAGCTCATGGCCGGCCGCCCCGTCCAGCCCCAGGTACGGGGCCGGATCGCAGCGGCGCATGAGCTGCATGGCGGCACGGCGGACCTCCATTTCGCCCTGCGTGTCGTGAATAGTCGCCCTGCACTCTCGCTGCAGGGCGACTAACTGACGCACGGAGGGATGCCAGGTCCCCGTGTCGACCAATGCCGCCACAGTGGTAAACAATTCGCGCAGCAGCCATCGGTCCGGCGGATCAAATAGCGCCCGCACAACCCAACCGACAGGGGCCCGCCCGGGGGCGCGCTGGTAGATCTTCAGAGGCTGAAAGGACGCCGGATTCCCTCGTTGGGTCATTGTGTCGATGGAAATCTCCCCGGTCAGGCCGACTGCGAGCTCGGCCCGTCCGATTCGCAGCAACGCCTCGGCCCTAATATCCTGGTCGATCCCCTGCGATGCGCAAATCTCCAGCATCAACCGGTCCACCAGGGTGCCCCAGGTGCGCCTTCCAAGTTTGCGCCCGGTGGCCAGCAAATGTCCCGAGAGCAGGTCCCAGTCGGCGGCGCTGACCACGTCCACCCCCAAGACAGCATCAATGATGTCGGCTGCCCGCTGCTCAGCCTCGGCAGCCGACCGCAGCCAGTAGGGGTCCTCGCTGCGACCACGGGGGGCCCATGCTCGCAGCACCTTGTGCGCGGGTCCCGTAAGCCGTCCTTCGGGCAGGCCAAGGGCCCGTTCGTAGGAGGCCAGGTGGTGGGGCTGCCAGGACGCGGTTCCGTGTTCAAGCCGCGAGATCATGGCCGGGCCGATGCCCCGGGAGGCTTTACTAGCGGCAGTCCGGGCGGCGAACGTGGCCGCGGTCGCCGATTCAGCGTCGGGCGCGTTATAGCGATGGGTCCGAGCGAGCCACCCCACCAGAGCGTCAGCGCCGGTACGGGACGAATCCGCCGGCTTGGCCGGCCGTCCGAGTATTGAACCCATGGTTGCCGCCCTGCGCGCGACCCTGGGATGCCAAGGCCGACATATTTACCATCTGCACCACCGATTCAAGCATCGGCCTCGGCCCGCCGACACGTACCACACTCGGCACAGTTCACTCACGCCGCAGCCGTGGAGAACCGGCTTGGCATCACAACCAAGGAGGCCGCCATGCCCGTCCCAGGACCCGACGCCTTCACGACACACCGGAGCGTTACGGCGTCACGACCCGCGCCCTGGCGCCCGATCTTCAGCGTCGACATCGCCGGGTTCGGCTCTTCTGAGCGAGACGACGAGGCGCATGTCGCTGTTAGGGAACGGCTCTACCAGGTGCTACGAGAATCCTGGGACAAGGCGGGCCTATCCTGGACCGAGGCGATCCGGGAAGATCGCGGGGACGGAGTATTGCTCATCGCCTGCCCTGACGAGCCCCCCGCCCTGCTCATCGATCCGCTACTCGAACTGATCCGAGCCCGCCTCCAGCGCCACAATAAACTGTCCAGCACTGCCGGACGGATCCGGCTACGAGCCGCACTGCATCTAGGACCAGTCGTCCGCGATAACCACGGTGTCACCGGAACGTCGGTCAATCACCTGTTCCGCCTGCTGGACTCTCCACAACTACGCGAGGCACTGGACGAGCCCAACGTCGACCTGGCCTTCATTGCCTCCCAGCAGGTCTATGACAGCGTCATCCTCACTCACGGCTCGCTAGCCCCCGACAACTACCTACCGGTGGAGTGCCGGGTGAAGGAGACCGTCGCGCCAGCCTGGATCACTATCCCGGTTCGCTGCCGCCGTCCTCGGCTCACTGCTCGCGCGCCAGCATCACAGGTCTCGTTTCGCTCGAACGGCGAAACTGCTGGACCCACCCCAAAGACGGCCCTGTTGGGCGGGAGGTGAACATGGCTCGCGGCCCAACATCCGCTCTTCGGCAGAAGAGTGCACCTAACGGAGAATCAACATCACGCTAAGTGACTGAAGGCGTCACGCCGAACGCGCCAGGGACACCTGAGGACCACAGGCGGAGCCGCTTCTCGCGGACATTGATCATTTGGCTCTGAGCAAAGGGGTGTCGTAGCTCGCGAGCATCCGGTGCCCCTTCTCGCGAATGAAGCGCGCCTACTCTGCTCGTAGCGGCCGAGGGCCAGGGGCTGGGGGCGCGCCGAGGCTTCCGGTGACGCGGCCGATGATGGCTTCGGTGATGGTGCGGTGCTTGGCCTTCCACCAGCCCCGTTTGTCTTCGCGATTCCGGTCGGCGGCCTTGAGCACCCCGCCCTCATGGCCCTGGGCGAGCAGAATCTCGAACCGCAATCGCGCCTGGCCGGCAAGGCCCACGCCGCCCCAAGCCAGGCAGAAGCCGCCGCGTGCCTCGGCGAACGGCATAATGGAACACATGTTCGGCATCATGGGGCGTTGAGGTGTGGGTGCCACCCGCCGTCACTTACCGCGCCATCGGCGGTCCCGCGTTCCTGCTAGCCTGGGAACAACATCCGGACCGGTCCTGGTGGGCCCAGGTTCTGTGGATCGAACTCAGCCGTGATGGCTATACCGGCCGGCACGCCCGTGTCGCAGGCACCGATGTCGCTCCGATCCCTGGTCAGGATTACAGCACCGTTCCCCGCCACCGCCTCGACCCGCGCATGCGCCCGCCCTCGGACCCCACCGACCCGCGTGACCCGCGCCACCGTCCCAGCCCGAAGGAGCGGCACCGCATAGCCTTCGAACGCGCACTGCGTCGCAGACCCGAGCCTGACTTCTGAACGCCCTTCAACAGCCGTGCCTCGGGAGGCATCCGGGCTTGGGCGCTTCGGCCCTTGGAGCACGGCGGCTGGTCTTCTTCACGCTCCCGCGTCACCTCGGGGCGGCGCATTGCCCCAGGTCGGTGATGTGAGGGCCGCATCGCTACGTTCCGCGCGTCGCTAAGGACAGAAGTTGATCTTGAGCTTCGGACCGGGTGAGCAGAGGGACACGGCTGGGTAGTCGCACCGCCGTCGCTTCCGTGCCGGAGCATGAAGTGACCGTGCCATCGGCTGAGATCCAGGCGGAAGGTTTGGTGCCGGTCGACATGATGACGACGGCAAGGCGATCGTTCTGTTGAGGCAGGAGGCGTTGCGGGTCGTGCCCCTCGCCAGCGTAGGTGATCACCAGGCGGCGCGAGATGCCCTGGCGAAGCAGGTAAGCGTGTGTCTGCTGATCGTCGCGAGAGAGCATGAGACCCGGAATCCGCTCCTCCGTCAGATCGTCGGTGTTCAGGCCGAGGAGTCGCGATGCATGCGGACGACTGAGCACGAGTTCGATGGCGTCCTTGTGTCGGTTGGTGACGACGTCCATGGCGAGTCGGCGGACGGCGGCGTCCGCGCCAGGACCGGCGAGTGATGCTCCGCTCCAGGTGAACGGGTCGACGTAAGAAGGGTCGTCTGGATGGACGCAGGTTG
The DNA here is from genome assembly GCF_039529375.1 of Actinomadura napierensis. Classification (NCBI taxonomy): domain Bacteria; kingdom Bacillati; phylum Actinomycetota; class Actinomycetes; order Streptosporangiales; family Thermomonosporaceae; genus Actinomadura; species Actinomadura napierensis. The sequence continues at coordinate 3,218 of NZ_BAAAMR010000193.1, read as the reverse complement.
CTGTCGTGGTGGCCGTCCGCGCTGGTCGCCTGCGGGGCCGGAAGCACCGCAACCCCGCCGCTATGGTTCTGACTGACCGCAAGCTCACCCGCACCACAGCGACGAGCAATGCCGCCAGGACAGCGGCCTCTGCCCAGCCGAACATTTCCCAGAACCCGTCTTCGTCAGTGCTCGGCGAATGATGGACGGCCCCGCTCCGGTTGGCCGGCGCCGCCGCTGCTCTTGCCGGGTTCTTCGCCGGTCGCGGTTTGCTGCGTACGGTAGGGCTGGACCGACCTGGTGCGTTCGCGGCGGACCCCTTGGACAACCTTCCTCGATGTCTTTGCGTAAGAGCGCCGCGCCCTGGTGTCGCGCGGCGGTTGTGGTTCACGTCTCGGTGGTGCTGAGGACGCTTGGCCGGTCGGGCGCCATCGAAAACGGCGCTCCGGTCGGGCTCCTTCGCGGTCTTGATGCTGTGTAGCACTTGCCGGCGGCCGCGACGGCAGATCTCCTTCCGGTCGACGTATCGGTCGGCGATCGGACCGATCGGTGGGCAGCCTGGGGGCGCCGATCGGACTCGGTGGCTCCGGCGGGCACAGCCACCGCTCTACGTCAGGTGCCGTCGACGCCGAGGCCTGCGACGGCGAGCCGGAAGGCGCGGTCCGCCTGCGTCGCCGGGTCGGTGTAGTTCTCGGTGGCCAGCGCGATTCCCACGATCAGGGTGAGCAGATCGTCGATGGTGACGTCCGCCCCGACGGCGCGGTCGGCGATGGCCTTGCGCAGCAGCGAGGCACCAGCCGTGCCGATGGACGCCGCGCAGGAGTCCTGGGCGGCCTCGTCCTGGAGGGGCTGGTAGGAGAGGACGTCGGCCAGACCGCGCGCGGCGAGCGAGTAGGCGAGCAGTTCGCGAAGCCACTCCACCAATGCGGAGCGGCTGTCGTCCTCGCCGCAGAGCGCATGAGCGCGATCGCACAGGGCGTGGACGCGTTGTTCGAAGACGGCTTCGAGCAGGGCTTTGCGGGTGGGGAAATGGCGCCGGACGGTGGCTGATCCGACGCCTGCGATGCGGGCGATCCGCTCCAGGGAGGCATGGGCTCCCTGGGCCGCCACCTCGGCTTCGGCCACGGCGAGGATGTGCGTGCGGTTGCGGCGGGCGTCCGAGCGCTGGCCGGTCATGATCTCCCCCATGTTGATAAGTGGCGGGGCCCGCCGTATTGTAGCGAACGCGAAACGGCGGACCCCGCCGTTTATGTTCGCGACCGCTTGAGGAGATGCGCTCATGACCACTGCCGCGACACCCGTTCTCGTCACCGGTGCCACCGGACGCCAAGGCGGCGCCACCGTCCGCGCCCTTCGCGCGCAGGGAACACCGGTGCGCGCCCTGGTACGCGACCCGAGCACGCCGCGCGCACGGGCCGTCGAAGAACTCGGCGCCGACCTGGTCGTGGGCGATCTCACCGAACCCGCGACCCTTGAAGCGGCCATGGACGGCGTGCGGGCCGTCTTCTCCGTGCAGATGCCCGCGTTCACCGGGCAGGGGTTCGACTTCGACGGCGAGGTCAGTCAGGCCGACAACCTCATGACGACCGCGCGGGCCGCCGGCGTGGAGCAGTTCGTCCAGTCCTCCACCAGCGGCGTGGGACAGCACGTCGAGGCTCCGGGCTGGGCCGAAGGACGGTGGGCGGTGATGGAGGCCCCGCTCGGCACGAAGGCAGCGATCCAGGACCGGCTGCGCGAGCTCGACTTCCCCTCCTGGACGTTGCTCAAGCCGTCGTTCTTCATGGAGAACTTCGAGCCGTCCACGCGGTTCTACTTTCCCCGCGGCGTCGAAGGAGGGCTGGTCACCGTCATCAAGCCGAACACGCACCTGGCCCTCGTGGCGGCCAAGGACGTGGGCCGGGCCGCGGCGGCCGCCCTGTCCGCCCCGGCCGAGTTCCACCGGGTCGAGCTGGAGCTCGCCAGCGACTACCTGACCATGATCGAAATCGCCGGGATCCTCTCCCGCGCCCTCGGTGTCCCGGTGACGGCCCCGGACATGACCGAGGAGCAGGCCCGCGCCGCCGGCATGGGGGACATGGGTGCCACGCACGAGTTCATGGAGGTGGTCGGCCAGCCGGCCCGGCCGCGGTTCGCCCGCGCGCTGGGCATCGACCTGACCGGCTTCGAAGAATGGGCGCACGAGCACCTTCAGACCGCCGCCTGAACGGGCGGTCTTCCTCCGGGTCCTCCGGGCACCCCTGCCGTTCCCCTGGTTCTCCCGTCAACGCGACCACGAAGACGGCGGCCCGTGCGGTCAATACCGTGACGGCGGGCCGGGCACCCCGCCGAGCGGCTCCGGAGCCTGACCACCGGCGGGCGGGTGAATGGGACACCAGCCCAGGCGGTGGCGTGGGGGTTCCTTGCCTGGCATGACTGATCCACGCACTGGCCGCGGTGCGGCATCTATTCGATTAACCCTTCAAGGGGTGTCGGCGATAGAGATAAGGGAGCCAGAAGGCTCTGGACGTGCGAGATCACGGCCTGACGGGCGGAATCCGCAGCAAGCGCCGGATTGATCAGCGGCTGCCCGCCGCTCCGGCCGCAGTGTCGTTCCCAACCGGCGAAGCTAGCCAGGACCGCCGCGCCGAGGCCGGCGAGGAGCCACCGCGTCGTGCCGCTGAGGGAGGTCAGCGGAAGTGTGATCATCGTGATGCCGGCGTTCTGCCTCGTTCGCCCGCAGGCAAGCACAACCGTTCATCATCCCGCGCCGAACGCCGTGCCGTTGTCTGCTCTGCAACTGACCAAGCCTCGCGTCGGAGCCCGCCACCTCCTATGCCTCTTACCTGCACGGACGTGGTTTTCGGCAGGCACAGGGGTGCCGTCGGCGGGTCGGCCCACCACGCCGCCAGGGCAGGGACGGGTGTCGCCGCCTAGTGCCGCCAGGTGGGTGTGGCGGCTGGTTCTCATGTCAGAGCACCAGCAACTCGACATCCTTGGACGGATCAGACCAGACCAGCCTCACCAGCAGACCGAGCAGGCTCCGGACCAACCGGTACAGCAAAGACAACAACACCTCGAGATGATCGCAGTGACTGCCACGGCCCCGCAGCAAATCCCAGCTCACAGTACGAAACCGAGTATCCGAGCGGCACACGACCCAACACACATCAGCGCTACTCCTTTTGAGGTTCCCCCCGTTTCACGGCCACCTGGGGTGAGATGGGTCAGCCGGTCGGTGGTGAGGTGCGGTGTTGTTCCTC
>NZ_BAAAMR010000192.1:0-10104 GCF_039529375.1 Actinomadura napierensis | reverse complement strand
CGTAGGCCAGGGTCTGACGAGACAACGGCAGCGAAGCACGGTACAAAAGCATGTGAGGCCTCTGGTGGGGACGGGGGGTTGTGAGAGATCAACCGTCCTACCAGGGGTTTCTTGACGTCCGGCACCGCCCACGCCGTCCGCGATCATGCTGTGATCAGCGCACGCGGAACTGCCGCTGAAAAAGGCTCACTGATTGCATAGGTAAAGCATACCCTACGTGACCGACAAAAGTCGGCTCGACGGCCCTTTATTTCGGTGCTCTGGGAAAAGGTATGGCTAGCCATACCTGCGGGATACTCGTCAGCCTTACCTGGGTGCGTGGGGTGTCGTTTTGTGGGGGTTTTGTGAACACGTGTACGGGGGTGGCGAGCGTGCGCGGGCCGCGCTGCCGGCGGTCCGTGCGCGGTGGGGGCGGACGGCGCCGCCGAGGGACGGGTTCACCGAACCGTCGCGGGAGCACGGTGACGCCCGACGGGCGATCGTGTTCTCGTGGGCGGCGACGTTCATCGCGGCGACGATCATCCCGGCGGTCCGTCGGCCGTGGCGCGGTGGGGGCTCCGGAGGTTTTTAGCGCTTTCTTATAAAAAGTGGTGGGGATTCCGTCGTGCAGGCGATTCCAGGTACGAGTCCCTTGTGAGAAGGCTGTGTTAACAAGCACACTGGCTGAATATCGGCCTTACTCTAAGGAGCGGCCATGGGGGCGCTTGCTCTTGCCACCGCGGCACCGGTCGCCTATGTCGCGGGATTCACCGTCTTCAAGCTCAGCGGGCGCCGGATGCCCCGGCTCACCGGATACCGCTTCCTGCACGCGACGGTGACGCTGGCGACCAGCCCCGCCTGGCTCTTCGGCCTGGCGCTGCTGATCGGCGGCATGGTCGTGCAGAGCATCGTGCTGACGCAACTGCCGGTGAGCGTGGTCGTGCCGATGTACGGGCCGGTCATGCTCGTCCTGCTGCTCGTCGCGGTGACGAACTTCCGGGAGCGGGTGACCGCGGGGGAGCTGGGCGCGCTGTCGGTGCTGGTCCTGGCGCTGCTGGCGTTCGCCGCCGCCGGCGGCCTGCTGTCGGGTCCGGTCGCCGCCGGGTCGGGCGGGACGTGGCATCCCGACGCGCCGCTCTGGAGGATCGCGCTGCTCATCGGGCCGTCGCTGGTGTTCCCGTTGTGGCTGTTCGTCGTGCGCGACAGCCCGGTGGACGGCAGGCACGCCAAGCGCGTGACGGGCGTGGCGTTCGGGCTGGGCTCGGGCGTGCTCGTCGGATGCGCGGAGAGTTCCGGCGCGGGCATCGCCCGGCTGCTGCAGCACGACCCGTCCGCCTGGCAGCACGTGCTCCGGACGCCGCACCCCTACATCGTGGTCGTCGCCGGGCTGATCGGCGCGGGACTGGCGCAGATCGGGCTGCAGCGCTGCCGCCTGTCGGTGGTGATCATCATGCTGGCCGTCGGGTCCAAGGCGTCGCTCTGGCTCGGCGGGATCCTGGTGTACGGGCAGCCGTGGCCGGAGACGCCGACGAAGTTCGTCCTGTCGGCCGTCGGGCTGGTCCTGGCGGTGGCCTCGGTCTTCACGATCCCGCGCCACGAGCGCGAGGACCCGGTGGCCGAGGAGCCCATCGCCCCTGTCCAGACGCCGTTCGCCCCACCCGCCGTCCAACCCGGCTGGGGGACGATGCTGTCCGCGCCGGTGGTGGAGCCGCGCCCGGCCGTGCCGCGCAGCGCGGCGGCGATGCGGTACGCGGCGATGCAGGACGAGGCCGCCCGGCGGAGGTCCGGCTGAGACGTCAGGGGGACGGGTCCTCGCACGGCGGCCGGCGGGCGGCGGCCCGCGCCTCGTCGCGCTCCCGGATCAGCCGCGCCAGCTCGTTGGTCACCTGGTCGAGGAACGCGTCGACCTCCTGCACCGCATAACCCTGCGTGAGGCGGGTCGTGGCGAACTTCCGGTCCCGGACGGCCTCGGGAGTGAGCCGCCGCTCGTGGGCCGCCTCGTCCGGGCCCTTCACGAAGTCGGTCAGCCGCGTCTGCCACGCCGGTCGCTTCTTGCCCATGCGCACCACCTAACACAGGCCGTCCGCGCCGGGGCACGCGTTTCGTCGAAGGTGTTGCCAGGGTACGGATTCCGAACCGATTTCTTGAACCGCGATGAGTATTTCCGCGGGAAGTGATGCAGCGAAACTTGTCCGGCCGGATTCCTGCTGTACGCTGCGCGGCGACCATTCTCCGGGGAGTCCCGTGCGACCGAGGAGCCCGAATGGAACGTTTTATCGAGCACCGTCCCGGCACCAGCAGGAAGGCGCGCAGGTTCGCGCTTTTCATGAAGGTCTTCATCCGCCCGGTGTTCTTCTACAGCCCGCTGACCCGCTTCATGCTCCGGGTCGCCGCGGTCCTGGACTGGGGCGCTCCGCTGCTCATGCGCCCGGCCCCCGGAACCCGCGTCGAGCGCGTCGACCTCGACGGCTTCCACGGGGAATGGATCCGCCCGGAGGGCGGCGACTCCGGACGGGTCGTCCTGTATCTGCACGGCGGCGGGTTCTTCTGCTGCGGCCTGCGCACGCACCGCGGCCTCGTCGCCCGGATCGCGTCCCGCGCCGACGCGGTCGCCTTCTCCGTCGCCTACCGGCAACTGCCGAGAGCGCCCCTGTCGGTGTCGATGGCGGACGCCCTCAGCGCCTACGCATGGCTCCTCGACCAGGGCTTCGCCCCGGACGACATCGTCATCGCGGGCGACTCGGCGGGCGGATTCCTGGCCTTCACCACCGCCCTCACCGCCCTGGAGAACGGCCTGCCCGCGCCCGCCGGAATCGTGGCGCTCTCGCCCCTGGTCGACCTCGACCACGAGGGCCGCGCGTCCTACGAATTCACCCGCCGGGACGCCTACGTTCCCGTCCACCGCCTGAAGAAGCTGAACCGGCTGCTGCTGGCCGGAATGGACGCCGGTCCGCTGCCGTCGCCCTGCGACCGCGAGCTGAAGGGCCTGCCTCCCGTCCTCATCATCGCCGGTTCCACCGAGGCACTCCTTTACGACGCGGAACTGATGACGGAACGGCTCGCGCTGGCCGGCGTCCCGCACCGCCTCCAGGTCTGGGAGAACCAGATTCACGTCTTCGCCGCCTTCGCCGGCGCCATCCCCGAAGGCCGGCAGGCCATCAAGGAGATAGCCGCCTTCATCCGGGAGACCAGCCCGCGCCCGCTCGCCGCTTAGCCAAGACACGCGCGGTGTTTGACGACGACGCCACCGTCGTATTCGCGGAATGGCGCGCCGCCCCCGCCGTCTCCGTCCATCGGGCTTCAGTTGGGCGGGGCGGTCAGCGGTAGGCTGTCTTCCCATAGCTGATCCGCGCGTGCGACGTCGTAGGAGTCGTCCGATGAACGGATGGCCTGGCGTTGGTGGAAGTACCCGCCGGTGGTGCCGGCCAGTTCGGGGGCGGTCGCGAGCCAGGCCAGTGCGGCCCCGGACTCCTCGGCGGTGTAGACCTTGTCCGTCAGGAACCGGCGCACCAGGGGCCTGGCGTGGGGCAGGACGTGCTTGGCGGCGAACCGGAGCGGGGCGGGAGCCGACCGTTGCAGCCCCGTGCCCAGGACCAGGCCCGGGTCGTACGCGTTGGCGGTGACGCCGCGGGGCAGGCGGCGGGCCAGGGCGTAGGTGAAGTAGATGTTGGCCAGCTTGGAGGTGCTGTAGCGGCGCTGACCGGCGACGAACGCGTTGTCGGAGGCCGCGTCGGGCCCGAGCTCGCCGCGGGCCAGTGCGGGAGCGGCGTTCCACGCGGGAACGGGCACGCCGGCCTTCTGCGCGGGATCATGGACGCCGCTGGCCACCACGACCACCCGTGCGGGCGCCCGCAGAACCGGGAGCAGCTCGTTGACGAGCAGGAAGTGACCGAGATGGTTGACCCCGAACGTGGATTCGAAGCCGTCGGCGGTCCGGGTCTGCCTGGTCCCGGCCTGGACTCCGGCGTTGCACACCAGCGCCTGCAGCGGGGGGATCGCGCCCGAGGCCACCCGGTCGGCCAGCTCGGCGGCGAACGCTCGGACAGAGGCCAGGGACGCGAGGTCGAGGGGCATCGCCTCCACCGTGTGCCCTGCGCGTGCGGCGCCGGCCAGCTTGTCGGCGGCCTCGCGCGTACGTTCCGCGTTCCGGCTCGCCACGACGACGTGCCACGGCCCGTCGGCCGAGGTCACGAGCGCGGTGGCGCATCCATGCCCCAGCCCCGCGTTCCCGCCTGTGATGACGATCGTGCGGGCGTTACCCGCAGGTCGCGATGACATTGATGACTCCTTCCCCGCCGTCGCCGGACGGCGGAAGCCGGACCCCGATGGGGTGCGGTCGTGTTCCGTCCGCCTCAGCATGGGCCCAGGTGCGCTGGACTCTGAATAACTGATAGTCCGTATTTCTTGCGCGAGAGTACGAGCGCGGTCGGTGCGGGCCGCGACACTCCCGGTGAGGCCGCCCGGCCCGGGCGCGGTGGCCGGTTCGGAGTCGCTTCGATCATTTGCTTTTTCATTCGGCGTGTCCAAGCGGTGCGTTTTTATTGGAGCGTGCCTATGGGCGGGGAGAACTTGTCGGCTTGCGACAAGTTCTCGCGGGCGAATGCGAACGGGACGCGGCGGGCCTCACTTAACTGAGCGGGTGGGCCGGGCTTTTTCGTCGGGAAGTTGATTCAGCCGCGTCCGGGCCTTCAATACGTTCGTTGGTCCGAGCCGCGGCGACCGCGTTCCCGGCCGCGCCGTAGCGAAGGGTGGAGCATGTGACCGCCTCGGTAGCGGTGGAAGAGCCCCCGGCCCTCGACCAGAGGCGCCGGCTCGGCGCGCTGCCGTGGGGCTGGATCGGGCCGCTCGCCGTGTCCGCGCTCGCCGGGCTGCTGGTCTTCCACCGGCTCGGGTCCCCGCACGCGATCGTGTGGGACGAGACGTACTACGCCAAGGACGCCTGGTCGCTCCTGCACTACGGCGTCGAGCACAACTGGCACATCGGCCGCGACGGCAATCCGGCCAACGCCTACTTCCTGGCCGGGCACCCGGTCGCGGGACTGGCGGGCGGCGGCGAGTGGGCCGCGCATCCGCCACTCGGCAAATGGTTCATCGCGGCGGGCATGGCGGTCTTCGGGACGGGTCCGTTCGGATTCCGGTTCGCGGCCGGTGTCGCGGGCGTCCTGGCCGTGCTCATCCTCGCGCGGACCGCGAGGCGGATGACCGGGTCGACCGCGCTGGGATGCGCGGCGGGGCTGCTGATGGCGCTGGACGGATCCTGGCTGGTGTCCAGCCGGATGTCCATGCTGGACGTGTTCCTGCTGCTGTGGGTCGTCGCCGGGTTCGGCTGCCTGGTCGTCGACCGCGACCGGACGCGCGCCGCGCTCGCCGCCGGGATCGAGGACGCGTCGAGGAGCGGCCCGTTCGTCCGGCACGGCTGGCGGATCGGCGCGGGCGTGTGCTTCGGGCTCGCCTGCGGGACGAAATGGTCCGGTCTGTACGCGATGGCCTTCTTCTGGCTGCTGGCGCTGCTGTGGGACCGGAATGCCCGCAAGAGCGCCGGAGCCGAAAGGCCCTGGCGCGGCATGCTCAAGCTCGACCTGCTGCCGTCGCTCCTCCAGTTCTGGGTCCTCGCGGGCGCCGTGTACCTGGCGAGCTGGTGGGGCTGGTTCGTCTCCGGGACGGGCCTGCAGAAGACGCTGTTCGGGCAGATCGTCCCCGGCTACCAGCGGAACTGGGCGGAGGCACATCCCAGCGGGATCTGGCCCTCGTTCCTCGATCCGATCCGGTCGCTGTGGCACTACCACGCGATCACCCTGGACTTCCACGACGGCGTGACGCAGCCCAATCCCGCGCAGTCCTGGCCCTGGCAGTGGCCCTACCTCGGGCGCCCCGCCGTCATGTACCACGCGTCCGCCGAAACCGGACAGGACGGATGCCACGCGGCCAAGTGCGTCGCCGAGGTCTCTCACCTCGGGACGCCCGCGATCTGGTGGTTCTCCATCGCCGCGCTGATCGCGATGGCGCTGTACGGCGCGTTCCTGCGCGACTGGCGGGCCGTCGCGGCGGTCGGCGGGTACCTCGCGAGCTGGCTGCCGTGGTTCCCGGCCGCGTTCGCCGACCGAACGATGTACTCCACCTACACGTTGCCGATGCTGCCGTTCGCCGTCCTCGCGATCGTCCTGCTCTTCGACGGGATCATCACGCCGTACCGCGGCCGGCCCGTCTGGCGCGCGCTGATCTGGACGGGCGGCGGCGCGTACGTCGCGGCCGTCGCGGTGAACCTGCTCTACCTCTATCCGATCCTCACGGCCCAGGCCGTCCCGGAGTCCGCGTGGCACGACCGGCTGTGGCTGCCCGGATGGGGCTGACTCCCGTGAGCATCCCGCATCGCACGTTCCAGGAGAGGTGACCGCATATGAGGATCCGTGCCCGCTGGGCGCTCGGCGCGGCGGCGGCGATCGGGCTCGGGGCGGCCGTCACCGGGTCCCTGCCCGGCGGCGCGGCGCCCGCGCGAGCGCAGGAGGCCGACACCGCGCTCGGCTACACGTGCACGTCACCGGCCGGGACGGTGGAGGAGGCGGCCGTCCGGGTCCAGGGGACGTTCCCGGCGGACGGGACGGTCGGCAAGCCCGTCCGGCCGGGCCGGGTGACGGCGACCGTGACGATCCCGAAGGCGTCCCTCGGCGACGTGACCGCGCTCGGCGGCGCGTCGGTGGTCGGCACGGCGCGCCTCACGACGCGGGTCGCGCAGAACGGCAAGACCACCGAGGCCTCCTGGCCAGGGCTGACGACCCCGGCGACCCCGGTCGCCGACGACGCCGATCTCGTGCTCCCCGCGTCCGGCGACGTTCCGGCGGTCACCCCGTCCGGCACCGGCGACCTGACCTTCTCCGCCGGCGACCTGGCGCTGACGCTCAGCCCGCGCGCGGCCGACGGCACCGAGCCGAAGACGCCGAAGACGCTCGCCCTGACCTGCGCCCCGGCGAAGGGCCGGACGTCCGTCCTCGCCACCGTCCCGATCTCCGGGCCGGCGGGCACCCCGGCGCCGGAGGCGTCCGCCGCCCCGAAGGCCGCCGCGCCCAAGGCCGCGGCCGGAACGCCGGCGGACTGCGGCAAGTACCACGGCCCGACCGACGACTGGTACAGCGGCTGCACCTACCTGAGCGGCTTCTCCAACGTCAGGAAGCTCAACGGCGCGACGATCATCAACGACGCGACGCTCGCCGCACCGGTGGCCACCAACGTGATCTACATGATCGCCGATCCGGGCCTGCAGGTCAGGCAGCGGTTCCTCGGGCCGCTGCGGTCCCGCTCGACCTTCCTGACCTTCGGGATGATGCCCACGACCGCGACGATGGAGATGACCCAGCGGCCGCTGAACCCGGGCGACCCCAAGGACCCGCAGGACTACGGCACCTTCGTCGCCACCGACGACGGCAGCGGGATCCAGAAGGTCGAGGCGCACATGCGGATGTCCATCCGCATCTACGACGTCAAGGTCAACGGGACCCCGCTCGACGTGGGGGACCGCTGCCGGACGGGGACCGACGCCGACCTCAGGCTCAAGGGCCAGATGCCGAGCATCCTCAACGCGGGGGTGCTCGACGGCTCCTTCACCGTCCCGAAGTTCTCCGGATGCGGCGTGGGCGAGGACCTCGACGCGCTGTTCAACGGCTCGGTGGCCGGCCCCGGCAACCTGCTCCGGATGGGGCTCGCCGCCACCTGCATCCCGGACGCCGACCTCAACTGCCCGCCGGTGGTCCCCGATCCGCCGCGCACCGTGCCGCCGCCCACGCCGGGCGGCTGAGACGCCCGTCCCCGCTCCGGCGGGACGACGCTCCCGCACAGGAATCCGATCCGACCGACAAGGAGGCCGCCGTGGCGCGACCGAAGGACGACTGGCGCCGCTGGATCGCCGAGAACCTGCTGCTCGGCAACCCGCCGGAGGCGATCCGCGACGCCATGCCCCGCGACGAGTTCACCGCCGAGGAGGCGGCCGCGGAGGTCTCCGCGGCGCTCGCGAGCCCCTACGTCCAGGGCGGCTCGCGGATCGCCAACCGGCTGCGCAAGCGCGAATGGACGCTGACCGTCTACGGGCGGCTGAACCGGATGCGCGCGAACGGCGGGACGATCGAGCGCCGCGAGCGCCTGTCCCGCGACGAGTTCTTCGAGCAGTACTACTTCCAGAACCGGCCCGTCATCATCACCGGGATGATGAAGGCGTGGCCCGCGTGCACGAAGTGGGACTTCGGCTACTTCCGGGAGCGCTGCGGCGACCAGGAGGTCGAGGTCCAGTTCGGCCGCGAGTCCGATGAGAACTACGAGATCAACGGGCCGAAGCACAAGAAGCTGATGCGGTTCCGCGACTACCTCGACATGGTCGAGGGCGCCGGGACGACCAACGACTTCTACATGACGGCCAACAACGCCTCCCGCAACCGGGAGGCGCTCGACGTGCTCTGGCAGGACATCGACCCCGTCACCGAGTACCTGGACGCGGACTCGCCGGACAAGGGGTTCTTCTGGCTCGGGCCGGCCGGCACCAAGACGCCCTACCACCACGACCTGACCAACAACTTCATGGCGCAGGTCATGGGACGCAAGCAGATCAAGATGGTGCCGCTCCACGACACCGCCTACGTCTACAACAACCTCCACTGCTATTCGGAGGTGGACGCGAGCGCCGTCGACTACGAGCGGTTCCCGCTGATGCGCAAGGCGCAGGTGCTGGAGTGCACGCTGGCGCCGGGCGAGCTGCTGTTCATCCCGATCGGCTGGTGGCACTACGTCGAGGGCCTGGACGCCACGGTCACCATGAGCTTCACGAACTTCCTGCGGTACAACGACTTCGCGTCCGACTACACCACCTACCAGCACCTCTGAGCGGTGCCGCGGTCACGGCGCGGCGCGGACGACCCTCACCGGATGACAATTTTCCGGTGTCCGGTCCCGCGTCGCGCCTTTTCTTGTCACCGGCCGATGAGCGCACCGTTCCGGGTTGTCAGAAAATGATTGTTCTCGTCGCCGCGCGGCTTTTTGTGAGCACTTTTCATATAGCCCTCCGATTCTGTTGAACCGGTGAGCGAGACACCCTTCCTTTTTGTCAGTGAATCGTGGAGACAGTCCCGGTGGGCGCCGATAGTTTACCGACACGAAACGGACGAGATCTGGATCACCATCCGCCGGCCGAACACCGGCGAGAAGATCCACTCCCTGCCGATCCGCCCGTTTCCAGGGCCGGCGGCGCCGCCTGGCGCCCGGCCTGATCCGAGCCCCTCACGGAGGTGAAGCGAAGCTTCGGGGGTCGCACGGTCCGACAGTGCTTCGGCGCAGGCACACACCCAGGTCTCTTCCAGATGAAAGGCAGAAAGTTGGAAGACAAGCTCAGCAAGCGCAAGCGGTTCGGTGCCAAGGGACTCGCCTCGGCGGCGGTCGGCGGCCTCGGCCTCTCCCTGCTCGGCATCATGGGCGCGGGCCCGGCCCTCGCCGACCCGGTGCACTCGACGATCAACTACCACTGCACGTTCCCGCTGATCGGCACCCAGCCGCTGGCCGTGGACGTCTCGTCCGACATCCCCAAGGAAATCCCGGTCAACACGCAGACGCCGGCCTTCCACATCAAGGCGACGGCGCACATCACCGGGACCATCACCAACGGCCTCCACGCCGTCAAGGCGACCCAGCTGCAGGGCACCGCGTCGGCCGACGCGACGCTCGACGTCCCGGAGTCCCAGGGCCTCCCGGTGTCGATCGACATGTCCTTCCCGAAGACGGAGATCCCGGCCGCGTCCGGTGCGACCTGGGACCTGGTCGTCGAGGGCGACGCCCCGCAGCTGACCTTCAGCGAGACGGGCGACGGCACCATCTACGTCGGCAACATGACCCAGCACATCGACCCGCTGAAGGCCGACGGCACCGAGGTCTGGGCCGGCGGCAAGGACGTGCCCTGCACGAAGGACCCGGGCCAGGACCAGCCGTTCGCCACCTTCAAGATCACCGACGGCGGCACCCCGACCCCGACGCCCACCCCGACCCCCACGCCCACGCCCACGCCGACGCCCACGCCGACCCCGACCCCGACGCCTACGCCGACGCCGACGCCGACTCCCACGCCGACGCCCACCCCCACGCCCACGCCCACGC
>NZ_BAAAMR010000191.1:0-10172 GCF_039529375.1 Actinomadura napierensis | reverse complement strand
GGCGGCGGGCCGGGGACCGTTCCGGGGCCCAGCGCGACGGCGACGGCGGCGTGCGGCAGCGCCCACCGCGCCTCCCGCGCCAGGCCCGCGATTCGCCGGTCGTCGGCGGCGGGGCGGGCGAGCAGCGCCTCCAGCAGCTGCCGGCGGCGGCGCAGCAGCAGCCCGGCGGGGTCGCGGGACGCCTCGGCGCGGCCCTGCGCGACGGCGACCATCAGCCAGTTCAGGAACGGGAACAGCGCGGAGACGACCTCCCCGTACAGGCCGGGCGGCACCTCGGCGTCGAGCGCGTCGGCGACCCGGGAGACGTGCCGGACGGCGACGCGGGTCGCGACGTTCGCGGCGTTCTGCAGAGCGCTCGCGGCGCGCCCCTCCTGCACCTCCGCGGCGCCGACCCGGCGGTAGAAGGCCAGCAGGTCCTCCGGCGGCGGTCCGGGCCGGGCGACGAGGTCGGCGAACGCGCCGATCGCGCATCCGGCGGCCAGCTCCAGGGCGTCCCGGCAGCCGGGGTCGGCGTACTCGGCGACCTCCCGGCACACCTCCTCGACGGTCTCCGCGACGATCGCGGGGACGGCCTCGCGCAGTGCACCGGCGAGGACGGACCGCACGTCCGCCTCGAGTCCGGGATCCAGTTCGATGGTGTCGCCGGGAGCGCCCATGGCCCACGTCCTCTCCCGACGGCGCCCTGACGGGCACCGTATCGCCGATCTATGTCCCGCAAATTAACGGAACAAGCGTGTATGGCTCGTTCGGCGAATGTCAATACACACGGACCACAGATACATGTCCCGCAAGTTCATGGGACGGTCGTCCCGGACGTCACCTCCGCCACGGGACCGGGACCGGACCGGCGGGATCAGCCCGTGCCGACGGCGTGCAGCCGGGTCGCCGCCGCTCGTCCGCCCGTCTCCGGAGCCGGCGGCCGGACCGGGACCGGGCACGGCGCGCCCGCCGCCCCGCCGGCGCCCTCGAACGGCGGCCCGGCCGGGCGCCCGGCGGCCAGCGCGTCGAGCCGGTGCAGGAAGATGCCCTCGCGCAGCGCCCACGGGCACACGTCGAGCCGGTCGAGCCCGAGGACGTCCATGACGGCCTCGGCGACGATCGCGCCGGCCAGGATCTGGTGCGCCCGCGACGCCTTCACCCCGCGCAGCCGCGCGCGCTCGGCGTCCGGCAACTTCGCCAGCTTCGGGATCCAGCCGTGCAGGTCGTCGCGGTCGAGGCGGCGCGGCGCGTAGGGCCCGGCCTTACCCTTGGGCGCGCCGCACAGCCGGGCCAGCTGGGTGAACGTCTTGGACGTCGCGACCGCCCGGACCGGGGCCGGGCGTTCGACGATCTCGGTGGTCGCCTCGCCGAGCACGGACCGGACGTGCGCGCGCAGCGCCTTGCGGGTGCGCTTGCGGACCGGCGGGCGGCCGGGCAGGTGGTGCCGGGTGAGCCGGCCCGCGCCGAGCGGCAGCGACAGCGCCAGCTCGGGCTCCTCCCCCGCCCCGTACGCCAGCTCCGTCGACCCGCCGCCGATGTCGGCGAGCAGGACCGGGCCCGCCGACCAGCCGTACCAGCGCCGCACCGCCAGGAACGTCAGCCGCGCCTCCTGCTCGCCGGACAGGAACCCCAGCGTGACGCCGGTGGCGGCGCGCACCTCGGCCGCCACGTCGTCGCGGTTGGCGGCGTCGCGCAGCGCGGACGTGGCGAGCGGCAGCAGCTCGCCCACCCCGGCGGCGGACGCGGCGGCCGACGCCTCCCGGACGGCGCCGATGAGCCGCCCGACCGCGGGCCGTCCGATCACGCCGTGCCGGTCGGTCGACTCGGCCAGCCGCACGGCGCTCTTGACCGACCGCACCGGTGCGGGCGCCTCCCCCGGGCTGAGGTCCGCGATCCGCAGGTGGGCCGAGTTGGAGCCGATGTCGAGGACGCCCAGGCGCAGGCGGGCCGCGTCCGCGGCGGAGGTCGAGGGGAGGTCCGCCGAGGTTTCCGGGAGGGTTGCCATGGACGTGGATTACCCGCGATTTACCCGTCCAGTCGGACGCGTCCTCCGCCGACGTTTCTCCCCGGTCCCCCGGGTAGTCCCGCCCTAGACCCGCTCTAGGAGGAACACGATGAAGGCGCTCACCTGGCACGGCAAGCGCGACGTCCGCGTCGAGAACGTGCCCGACCCGACGATCAAGGAGCCGGACGACGCGGTCATCCGGGTCACCTCGTCCGGCATCTGCGGCTCCGACCTGCACCTGTACGAGGTGCTCGGGCCGTTCATGAGCGAGGGCGACGTGCTCGGCCACGAGCCGATCGGGATCGTCGAGGAGACCGGCCCCGAGGTCAAGCACGTCAAGCCGGGCGACCGCGTGGTCATCCCGTTCAACATCTCCTGCGGCCGCTGCCACATGTGCGAGATGAAGCTGTTCGCGCAGTGCGAGACGACCCAGGTCCGCGAGAACAACATGGGCGCCGCGCTGTTCGGCTACACCCGGCTGTACGGGCAGGTGCCCGGCGGGCAGGCGGAGTACCTGCGGGTCCCGCAGGCGCACTTCGGGCCGATCAAGGTGCCGGAGGGGCCGCCGGACGAGCGGTTCGTCTACCTCTCCGACGTGCTGCCGACGTCCTGGCAGGCCGTCCAGTGGGCGGAGATCCCCGAGGGCGGGTCGGTGACGGTGCTCGGGCTCGGCCCGATCGGGCAGATGTCGGCGCGGATCGCCCGCCACCTCGGCCACCGGGTGATCGGCGTCGACCTCGTTCCCGAGCGGCTGGAGATGGCCCGCCGGCACGGCATCGAGGTGATCGACGCCGACGACGCCGACGACGTGCCGGACGCGGTCCGGCAGATCACCGGCGGCCGCGGCACCGACTCGGTGATCGACGCGGTCGGGATGGAGGCGCACGGCTCGCCGGGCGCGAAGCTGGCCCAGACGCTGACCGGCCTGCTCCCCGGCAACAGCGCCGCGCCGCTGATGCAGCGGATGGGGGTGGACCGGCTGTCGGCGTTCCTGACGGCGATCGAGGTGGTCCGCCGCGGCGGGACGATCTCGCTGAGCGGCGTGTACGGCGGCATGACCGACCCGCTGCCGATGCTGCAGATGTTCGACAAGGGCATCGCGCTGCGGATGGGGCAGGCGCACGTCAAGCGCTGGATCGACGACATCATGCCGCTGGTCGCCGACGACGCCGACCCGCTCGGCGTCATGGACTTCACCACGCACCGCGTGCCGCTGGAGAAGGGGCCGCAGGCCTACGAGATGTTCCAGAAGAAGCAGGACGGCGCCGTCAAGGTGCTGTTGCGGCCCGGCACGTGACGCGCCGGGCCGCAACAGCCCGTCCCCCCGGTTCGGCTACTCGCCCCGGCGGTGGGACAGCACGACGTCGAAGTCGTCGCGTCCGGCGCCGGACAGGTCGAGCGGCACCGCGACCGGCGGGTACCCGGACGCGATGACCGTGTAGTCCTCGGGGGCGAGGCCGTCGAAGGCGTAGCCGCCGTCGGGCCCGGTGCGGGTGGTGGCGACGACGTTGCCGGCCTGGTCGACCAGCGACACGTGCGCGTCGCCGAGCGCCTCGCCGCCGCGGCCCCGGACGGTGCCGCGCAGCGCGGGCGCGTCCGGCAGCGCGATCTCCACCGGGGTCGGCGCGCCGCCGGCGACCTGCACCGGGCGGGCGGCGGGACGGCCTCCCGCAGCGCTGACCGTCAGCGTGTAGCCGCCGGGCGCGAGGTCGGCGAGCGCGAACACGCCGTCCTCGCCGGTGACCTCGGAGCCGACGACCTCGCCGCGGGTGTCGGTGGCGACCGCGACGGCACCGGCGACGGGGCCGCCCGCCTCGTCGCGGACCGTCCCCGACAGGCCGCCGATGCCGCTCAGCACCAGCTCGGCGTTGGCCGGGCCGTCGAGCACCGTGACGGTGGCGGCCTCCGGCTGGTGGCCGTGCGCCGACCCGACCAGCACGTAGCCGCCGGCCGCGGGGGCCGCGATCGCGTACCCGCCGTCGTCCGCGCTGGCGACCACGCCGAGCTGGCGTCCGGTCGCGTCGATCAGCGTGACGGTGGCGCCGGGCAGCGGCGTCCCGTCCGGGCGCAGCACCCGGCCGCGCACCGCGGGCCCCTCGACCGCGGTGGACGGCCCGGCCGCGACCGGCGACGGCACGGGGAACGGCTCGGACGGGGTCGCGGCCACGGCGGGCGCAGCAGGCGCAGGCGCAGCGGACGCGGCGGCATGCGCCGGGCGTGCCGCGCGGCGGCCGGACGGCAGGAACAGCGCGAGCACGACGCCGATGGCGATGGCGATGGTGGCGATCAGGAAGGAGATCCGGAAGCCCGTCATGTCCGGTACCTCGGCCCCGCCGAAGTGGAGGGTGTTGCGGGCCAGGACGGTGCCGAGCAGCGCGCTGGAGACCGAGGTGCCGATGGAGCGCATCAGCGTGTTGACGCCGTTGGCGGCCCCGCTCTCCGACGGGTCGACGGCGCCGAGGATCAGCGTGGGCAGCGCCGAGTAGGCCAGCCCGATGCCGGCGCCGACGATCGTGGAGACCAGTGCGACCTGCCACACCGCGCCCATCAGGCCCTGCGCCGCGCCGTAGCCGCCGCCGATCACGATCATGCCGAGGATGAGCGAAGTCTTGGCGCCGTACGCGGCGGAGACGCGCGCCGACAGCGGCGAGACCAGCATCATCGCGACGCCCATCGGGGCCACCGTGAGGCCGGCGACCAGCAGCGACTGCCCGAGCCCGTAGCCGGTCGCCTTCGGCAGCTCCAGCAACTGGGGCAGGACCAGCGACATGGCGTAGAACGAGACGCCGACGGTGATCGCGGCGAGGTTGGTCAGCAGCACCTGGCGGCGCGCGGTGGTGCGCAGGTCGACCAGCGGGTCGCGCAGCCGCAGTTCCACCACGCCCCACAGCACGAGGATCACGATGCCGGCGGCGCCGATCCCCAGCGTGCGCGGGTTCGTCCAGCCCCAGTCGCCGCCCTTGGTGATCGGCAGCAGCACGGCGAGGAGCCCGGCCGTCAGCCCGATCGTCCCGACGATGTCGTAGCGGCCGTGCGCCCGCACCTTCGACTCGGGGACGGCGAACAGCACCAGCAGGAACGAGACGACGCCGAGCGCGGCGGCTCCGTAGAAGAGCATGTGCCAGCTGAAGTGCTGGGCGATGTAGGCCGCCACCGGCAGGCCGAGCGCGCCGCCGACGCCGATCGAGGAGCTCATCAGCGCCAGCGCCGAGCCGAGCCGCTCCTTGGGGAGCGAGTCGCGCATCAGGCCGATGCCGAGCGGGATCGCGCCCATCGCGAAGCCCTGGATCGCGCGGCCGGCGACGACCAGCAGCAGCTCGGAGCTGACCGCGGCGACCAGCGAGCCGACGACGACGGTGCCGACGCTGACGAGCATCATCCGCTTCTTGCCGTACAGGTCGCCGAGCCGGCCCATGATCGGGGTGGCGATGGCGCCGGACAGCAGCGTGGCGGTCATCGCCCAGGTCGCGTTCGACAGCGAGGTGTGCAGCAGCTGCGGCAGCTGCCCGATGACCGGGATCAGCAGGGTCTGCATCACCGCGACGACGATGCCGGCGAACGCCAGGACGGCGATCAGCACTCCCGATCCGCGTTCGGCGGGCAGGCCGAGGTCGGGTTCGTGGCCTGCGGCCGCGGCGGCGGTGGGAGCGGCCGTGCGCGGATGCTGGGCGGTGGCGGGCTGGGACACGCTGTTACGCCTCCGGGAGGTGGATCGGACCGTGCGGCGGGGTGGGGCGCCGCGCTCTGGGCGGCGGGGCGCACCACGAGATCAAGAGAGCGCGGGCCGGTTTCATTCCCGCGGCAGGGAGCCGCGACGGAGAATGAGACCAGCATCACTCTCCGCGAAGACCGAAATTTACCGAAAGAGGCGAAGGGATGAGAAAAAGGAGTCACGCCGGTCAGGTCGGCGTGCCCCCGGCGCGCCGTCCCGGGCGATGATCGCATTAGGCTCGCCGGGACGCCGCCCGGCGCGCGCCGACGACACCGAGCACGGAGGAGCCCCGATGCACCCATTCCGCGCGGCCATCGAGCAGGGCGACCTCGGCGCCCTTCCGGACCTGCTGGCGGAGGACGTGCGGTTCCTCAGCCCGGTGGCGTTCGCGCCGTACGACGGCCGCCCGGTGGTCACGGCGATCCTGCGGGCCGTCACCCGGGTCTTCACCGACTTCCGCTACGTCCGGGAGATCAACGACGGGCGCGACCACGCGCTGGTGTTCAAGGCGCGGGTCGGCGACCGCGAGGTCCACGGCTGCGACTTCCTGCACCACGACGACGACGGGCTCATCGACGAGTTCTGCGTCATGGTGCGGCCGATGTCGGGCGCCAAGGCGCTGTCGGAGGCGATGGCGGTGCAGTTCGAGGCCGCCAAGCGCGAGATGGGGCTTGCCTGACGGTCCGGCGCGACGGGCCGCCGGTCACCTCGCCAGACCCAGCGCGGCGTACCCGGCGAACGTCAGCAGCAGGTGGAGCGCGGGCGCGGCGCACGGCCGGCGCGCCCGGCCGAGCAGGAACCGGCACCCGGCGACCGCCGGTATCACCATCGCCAGGAGCGCGGCGGGCGTCCATGCGGACGGAGCCTGTGACCGTGCGGCGAGGAGACCGGCCGACAGGGCGGGCGCGGCCAAGGCGACGGCCACGCTCCCGTTGAGCCCGAGCGGACCGGTAGCGGCCGGCTCCCCCGGGCGCGGCGCACGGGTGATCTTCTTCGCCAGTTCGGTGTACCCGGCCGCGAGGACGGCCACGACGACGGCGACGGCTCCGGACCACCCGGCTCCGTGCCCGGACGCGTCCAGGTACCCGGCGTACAGGTAGGCGTGCAGCAGGACGGGGGCGGGCAGGCTGACCAGCAGGTTCACGAGCAGCCGGTCCCCGGGCGGCCACCGCCACCGCCGGTGCGCGGCGAGCACCGCCGCGCCGTACGCCAGCTGGGCGGCCAAAACCGCGGCCCGCCACGACCACGCCGCGTTGAGCGCGATGACGGCCGAGGAGCCGGCGGCGTAGAGGACGACGAGGTCACGGACCCGGACGGCCCCGGCGGGCAGCGGGCGTTCCGGATGGAACCGCCGGTCGTGCTCGAGGTCGCGGACGTCGTCCAGCGCCCGCATCAGCAGCAGGTCCAGGAAGACCGTGACGGCGGCGACCGCCGTCCCCCCGCCGGGCCGCCACCGCGCGGCGAGCGGATCGAGGGCGGCGAACAATCCCGTGACCCCGTACGCCCACGCGGCAGCGAACAGCAGCGACGGAACCGGCGGGTGGCGCCCGGACACGAACCGCCGGACGCGCCGGCACCAGCCGGTCACCGGCGCGGCCTCGGCCGCCAGGTCACGGGCAGTTCCCAGACGCCCCGCACGAACATGCGGTCGCGCCAGCGGAGCCGCGCCGGGTCGATCGCGAGGGCGAGGCCGTCGAGGCGGCGGAGCAGCGTCGCGATCGCGACCCGCAGTTCCATCCGGGCGTGCGGTGCGCCGAGGCACATGTGGCGGCCGTGGCCGAAGCCGAGGTGCGGGTTCGGCGAGCGTTCGGGACGGAACGCGTCGGCGTCCGCGAACGCGTCCGGGTCGCGGTTGGCGGCGTCGGTGAGCGGGACGACGACGTCTCCGCGCCGCAGTTCCGTCCCGGCGAGGACGGTGCCGGCGAGGACGGTGCCGGCGAGGACGACGTGGGGCCGCCCGCCGGTGCCGCCGAACCACACCCAGCGCAGGAACTCCTCGACCGCCGCCGGGATGCGGGACGGGTCGGCGCGCAGCGAGGCGGCGAGTTCCGGGCGCGCGATCAGCTCCAGCACGCAGGCGGCCAGGAAGTTGGACGTGGTCTCGCCGCCCGCCATGAACAGCCCGAGCCCGAAGACGGTGATCTCGTCGTCGCCGAGCCGTCCGGGGCCGGGCGCGGTCAGCAGCGCTGTGAGCAGGTCGTCGCCGGGGTCCCCGGCCGCGATGGCGGCGCGGCGGGCCGCGATCTGGGCGGAGAAGTAGCCGTACATGCCGGCGCGGGCGGCCTTGACCTCGGTCTCGGGGACGTGTCCCGCCGACATCAGCGCGCTCACCCAGGGCAGCAGCGTCCCGAGGTCGCCGGCGGGAACGCCCAGCATGTCGCAGACGAGGGCGTATGGGAGAGGTGCGGCGAACCGGGCGACGAGGTCGGCGGGCGGGCCGGCGGCCTCCAGGTCGTCCAGCAGCCGTTCGGCGAGGGCCTCGGCGCGCGGGCGGTCCGTCTCGGCGCGGCGGGCGGTGAACCTGCCCTGGACGGCGCGTCGCCGGCGCGTGTGCACCGGCGCGTCGGAGGCGGCCAGGGCCAGGGACGCGGTGTCACGGGCGAAGAGGGTGCCGCCGGCCCAGGCCTCGCGGCCGAACCGGTCGCCGGCCAGGACGGCGCGGACGTCGGCGTGCCGGGTGACGAGCAGCGCGCGGTGGCCGCCCGGCAGCTCGACGGGCGTCAGCGGGCGCTCGCGCAGCCGGCGCAGGTGGCCGCCGTCCAGCGGGACGCCGGGACGGTGCGGCAGGGGGAAGTCCAAGGCCGGCCTCCGTGGGGGGAAAGTGAGGGGGTCAGGCGCTCAGCGGCGGCGGCAGCGACGCCTCCTCCGCACGGCGGCCGTCGCGTTCGAGACCGGCGAGCCGCGCCGAGGTGAGCGCGGCGCGGAACAGCTGGATCCCGCGCGCGGAGCTCGGGTCGATTCCGGACAGGTCGCGGATGCGGTCGAGGCGATAGTGCAGCGTCCGGCGGTGGATCCACAGCTCCCGGGCGGCGCGCTCGCGGTCGAGGTTGCAGGCGAGCAGGACCTCCAGGGTCCGGCGCAGGTCGGTGCCTGCATCCAGCGGGGACAGCACGGCGGCGAGCCGTTCACGGATCCCGGGCTGGCCGAGGATCGCCAGCTCGACGAGCAGCTCGTCGGCGCGGTAGGGCCGGTCCTCGGCGTCCGGGATCGCCTTGACGACCGTCAGCACCCGGGACGCCTCCTCCAGCGCGTCGGGGATGCCCCCGAGGTCGCCCCGGCAGGACTCCGCCGCGTGCACCGGCCCCGCCGTCCAGGTGGCGAGGACGGCCACGAACTCGGCGGCCAGCACCTCGGCGCGCACCGGGTCCCCGGCCGGGAACAGCACGACGAGCTCGGCGAGGTCGCCGGAGTAGAGCACGCCCTCGACCGCCTCCAGGTGCTCGCGGGCCCGCGCCCAGTGCGCGGCGGTGGCCGGGCCGGGCGCCTCGCACAGCAGCACCAGGTAGCAGGGCGCGAGCGCGACCCCCGCGGCCTCCGCGATGACCCCGGCGGGCGCGCCGTCGATCAGGGTCTCGGCGAGCAGCCGGCGCAGCGGGCGGGACCGCACGCCCTCGCGCGGCGCGTCCGCGTACCCCTGGATGCACGCCTCGCGGGCCCGTCCCGCGAGGCGCGCGGCGCGCCAGGTCGCCTCCGCCAGCTCGGTGAAGCACCCGGCGGGCGCGGCCGTCCAGCAGGCCCGCGCCACCGCCGCGAGCGCGACGTCCCACACCTCCGACAGCACCGGCAGCGGGATGCCCTGCCGCGCCGCCATCACCCCGAGGTCGCGGAACCGGGCGAGGTCGTCGGCGGGCAGCGGCTCGCCCGCCGCGACGCGCGCGAGCAGCCGCGCGGCCGTCTCCTCCCGGCCGCCGAACAGCGGCCCGGCGGTGCGCCGGATCGGCTGGTGCGCCGGGTGGCCGGCGATCGCGTCGCCGACCGCCGCGGCGACCCGCGGGCCCTGCGCCGCGAGGAAGTCCGGCAGTCCGCCGGCCGAAGTCATCCGGTGTCCTCCTCTCAGGCCACGGCCAGCCGCAGGCCGGGCAGGTGCCCGGCGGTCTCGTCGACCAGGTCGTGCAGCTCGCGGACGCACGCGGGGTCGCCGCCGAGCAGCCCGAGCAGGTCGTGCGCGTGCCCGACCAGCGGCGCGACGGACGCGGCGTAGCCGTCCAGGACGTCCTCGTCGAGCATCCAGGCGGTCAGCTCGGCGCGCGCGCACGCCGAGTGGCGGGCGCCGGCGTGCAGCGCGAGGGCCTCCCGGCGCCGCCCGGCGGGCAGCGCGGCCAGCAGGTGCGCCAGCAGGTAGGTGGCGGTGCCGTTGGCGAGGTCCTCGTGCCGCCCCGAGGCGAGGTCGCGCTGGTCGTTGACGAGCTGGCGGAGCACGCCGAGCCGGCGGACGAACGCCCGCCAGCCGCCCGCCCGGCCGTCGCCCGCGCCGGC
>NZ_BAAAMR010000190.1:0-10838 GCF_039529375.1 Actinomadura napierensis | reverse complement strand
GGGCGGCCGGGGCGCCGCGCCGGGGCCTGGCCGCGCGGCTGGTCGGCCGGGCCGGCGGCACCGTCGCCCAGGTGCTGCTGGTGCTGGTCGCGCTGTTCTGGCTGGTGCCGACGTTCGGCCTTTTCGTGGAGTCGCTGCGCTCCACCGAGGACAACAACGCCGGCGGCTGGTGGAAGGTGTTCTCCCACCCGGCCCAGATCACGGCCAGCGCCTACAGTTCGCTGCTGGACAAGCCCGACTTCGTCGACTCGTTCTGGAACACGGTGCTGATCACGGTGCCGGCGACGGTGCTGGTGGTCGCGATCGCGTCGCTGGCGGCGTACGCGTTCGCGTGGCTGGAGTTCCCCGGCCGCGACTGGCTGTTCCTGATCGTCGTCGCGCTGCTGGTGGTGCCGGTCCAGGTCGCGCTGCTGCCGGTCGCGAAGCTGTACGGCAACATCGACGTCGGCGGGTTCAAGATGTACGGGTCGATCACCGGCGTGGTGCTGTTCCACGTCGCGTTCGGGCTGCCGTTCGCGATCTTCCTGCTGCGCAACTTCTTCGCCGCGATCCCCCGGGACCTGCTGGAGGCGGCGCGGATGGACGGCGGCTCGGAGTGGACGATCTTCCGGCGGGTGATCTTCCCGCTGGGCGGGCCGGCGATCGCCTCGCTCGGCATCTTCCAGTTCCTGTGGGTGTGGAACGACCTGCTGGTCGCCCTGGTGTTCGCCAACACCGGCGCGCAGCCGATGACCAAGTGGCTGCAGTCGCAGATGCGGCAGTTCACCGGCAACATCGACATCCTCGCGCCCGGCGCGTTCCTGTCGCTGGTCGTCCCGCTGGTGGTGTTCTTCGCCTTCCAGCGCTACTTCGTCCAGGGAGTGCTCGCCGGCTCGGTGAAGTGACCGGCGCCTGCCGGAGACGGAGCGAGAAGAGGCCCGTGCGGGGACGCCCCGCCCGGGCCTCTTCTCGTCCTCCGGAAGTGCCGCGTCAGCCGGCGGCCTTCTTCAGCTCGGGCGCGGCGGCGGCCGCGGCGCCCGGGTGGCCGATGGCCAGGCCGCTGTCCGGGTCGAAGAAGTGCAGCCGCTTGGTGTCGACGGCCAGGTCGATCTCCTGCCCGGGCCGCACGTGCGAGCGGGAGTTGACGCGGGCGGTCCACAGCGCCTTGTTGTCCACCAGCGGGATCGCCATGTCGGCGTCGCCCTCGGCGGCGTCCTCGGCGAGGTCGGCGGTGTCCTTGTGCTCGACGGGCGGCGCGTCGATCGTGAAGATGACGTTGATCTCGCTGCCCAGCTCCTCGGTGACGGTGCTCTTCGCCGACATCGGCGCCCAGTCGGGGTTGGCGTGCGCCGCGTCCTCGAAGTCGGAGGGGCGGATGCCGAGGATCACCTCGCGGCCGATGTAGTCGCGCAGCGCCGGCCGGTCGTTGAGGAGCGAGTCCGGCACCGGCAGCGTGAACCCGGCGAAGGAGACCTGCGCGCCGCCGTCGCCGCGGCCGAACTGCGCCGTGACGAAGTTCATCGCGGGCGAGCCGATGAACCCGGCGACGAACATGTTGACCGGGTTGTCGAACAGCCGCTGCGGGGTGTCGACCTGCTGGAGCTTGCCCTCGCGCAGCACGCACACCCGCGAGCCGAGGGTCATCGCCTCGATCTGGTCGTGGGTGACGTAGACGGTGGTGACGCCGAGCCGCTCGTGCAGCTGGCTGAGCGAGGCCCGCATGGACACCCGCAGCTTGGCGTCCAGGTTGGACAGCGGCTCGTCCATCAGGAACGCCTGCGGCTCGCGGACGATCGCGCGGCCCATCGCGACCCGCTGGCGCTGGCCGCCCGAAAGCGCGGCGGGCTTGCGGGCCAGGAACTGCTCGAGCCCGAGCATCTTGGCGGCCTCGCGGACCTTCTGCTTGATCTCCGCCTTCGGCGTGCCGCGCAGCTTCAGGCCGAACGCCAGGTTCTGCTCCACCGTCATGTGCGGGTAGAGCGCGTAGTTCTGGAACACCATCGCGATGTCGCGGTCCTTGGGCGCCAGGTCGTTGACCACCTGGCCGCCGATGGAGATCTTGCCGCCGCTGATCTCCTCCAGGCCGGCGATCATCCGCAGCGCGGTCGACTTGCCGCAGCCGGACGGACCGACCAGCACCATGAACTCGCCGTCCTCGATCGTCAGGTCCAGGCCGTCCACCGCCTTGACCCCGCCCGAGTAGATCTTGTCCACCTGGTCCAGCTTGATCTCGGCCATCCCCGCTCCTTTTTGGAAACGTTTCCCGTCCACCCCTGCCCAGCAGGGCGTTCTCTCAATGGCTGGAGTAAACATCATGGAATCGTTTCCACGGGAGAGTTGATCACGATAAGCTCGGAAACCTCCGGACATGAGTGGGGTGGGCGCGGGTGGCGGACGGCCGGTCGGCGACGATCAAGGACGTGGCGGCCGCGGCCGGCGTCGGCATCGCCACCGTGTCGCGGGTGTTCTCCGGCGGCTCGGTCAGCGCGTCGACCCGAGAGCGGGTGCTGGCCGCGGCCGCCGAGCTGGACTACCGGCCGAGCGCCCTCGGCCGCGGCCTCAAGCTGCGCCGCAACGGTGGCATCGGCCTCGTCCTGCCCGGCGTCACCGACCCCTTCCACGCCGAGCTGCTCGCCGGCGTGCTGGCCAGCGCCCGCACGCTCGGCGGGCACGTGATCGTGGAGGCGTCCGACGGCGACCCCGCGCAGGAGGCCGAGATCGTCGACCGGCTCGTCGAGCAGCGGGTGGACGGGATCATCGCGCTGCCCGCCGGGGACGAGGCCGACTGGCGCGCCGCCGTCCGGGTGTGCTCCAGCGTGGTGTTCGCCGACCGGGTGCTGCCCGGCCTGCCGGAGATCCCCGCGGTGCTCGCCGACGACGCCGGCGGCGTCCGCTCGCTGGTGGAGTACCTCGCGGGGCTCGGGCACCGGCGGATCGCCTTCCTCGGCGGCGCCGCGCCCGGCGAGCGGCCCGGCGTGCGGGAGCGGGCGTTCCGCGACGCGCTGGCCCGGCACGGCGTCCCGGTGGAGGAGGACCTGGTCGTCGCGGCCCGGCCCGCGCGGGACGCCGCGTACGCCGCCGCGGCCGGGCTGCTGCAGCGCCGCGCCGACGTGACCGCCGCGCTGGCCGCCGGGCACCTGCTCGGCGAGGCGGCCGTACTGGTGGCCCGGGAGCTGGACCTGCGCGTCCCGGCCGACGTGTCGATCGCGATGGTCGACGACGTGGCGTGGGCGGAGCTGTGCGACCCGCCGCTGACGGCGGTGGCGCGGCCGGGCCGCGACATCGGCCACCGTGCCTGCGAGCTGCTGCTGCGCGACCGGGCGCGGCGGGGCCGCGGCGCGCCCGTCCTGCTGCCGACCGAGCTGGTGGTGCGCGGCAGCTGCGGCGCGCTGCGCGGGGCCCGGCGCTGACCGTCCCGGCGCCCGGCGGGCCGTCCCGATCCGCGGCGTCCGCGCGCGGACGGCGGAAAAGAGCTGATCTGTGATCTGTGCGGGGCCCGTCCACCGCCCGCGGCGCGCTAGATTTCCCGCGTGGAGGAGATCGATCGTCAGATCATGGCGCTGCTGGCCGACGACGGGCGGATGAGTTTCACCGACCTGGCCAAGCAGACGGGCCTGTCGGTGTCGGCGGTGCACCAGCGGGTGAGACGGCTGCAGAAGCGCGGCGTCATCCGCGGCTTCACCGCCCAGCTCGACAACCAGCAGATCGGGCTGCCGCTCACCGCGTTCGTGTCGATCAAGCCGATCGACCCGGCCGCGCCCGACGACGCGCCCGACCGGCTGACCCATCTGGAGGCGATCGAGGCGTGCCACTCGGTGGCGGGCGACGAGAGCTACATCCTGAAGGTGCGGGTCGCCTCCCCGAACGAGCTGGAGGACCTGCTGCAGAAGATCCGGGCGGCGGCGAACGTCGCCACCCGGACCACCGTCGTCCTCAGCACCCCGTGGGAGGGGCGCCGCCCGGCGCTGTGACGGCGCGCGCTCACGAACGCGGGGCGAAGGCCTCCAGCGCCTCGCGGGCCAGGTACATCGAGTCCCACGGGTCGGCGTCCGGGCCGGTCAGCTCCGGGTCGAAGTTCAGGTCGACGAACAGCTCGGTGACGCCCTGCTCCTCCAGCACGGCGAAGTCGCCCAGGACCTGCTCGTAGGTGCCGGTGAGCGGGCGCCGCTCCTCCTCCGGCGGCGCGGCCTCCTCGGTGCGCACCCGCACTGCGCCCCGGCAGACGAACCGCAGCGCCGCCGAGTCGCGGCCGGCCTTGTCCGCGGCGTCCCGGACGATCGCGATCGACCGGCCGATCGCGGCCAGGTCGGCGCGGCTGGAGCTGACCCAGCCGGCGGCCAGGCGCCCGGCGCGGTGCAGCGCGGCCTCCGAGGCGCCGCCGAGCAGGATCGGCGGCTCGGGCTCCTGCAGCGGCCGCGGGTCCATGGTGACGGGCGGGACGTCGTAGAACTCGCCGTGGAACTCGCTGACCTCGCCGGGCTCGCCGGTCCACATGGCGCGCAGCGCGGCGAGGAACTCCTCGGCGCGGGCGCCGCGCCGCCGCATCGAGGCGCCGACCGCGGCGAACTCCTCGGGCATCCAGCCGTTGCCGAGCCCGAGGTCCAGGCGACCGCCGGTGACGTGGTCGAGGGTGATCGCCTGCTTGGCGAGCATGGCGGGGGAGTAGAACGGCATGTTCAGCACGGCGACGCCCAGTCGCACCTGGCTGGTGTAGCCCGCGAGGTAGGCCAGCGTGACCAGCGGGTCGGGCACGTTGCGGTAGGTCTGGTCGGCCGAGCCGGCCGGGTTGACGACGCGCTGCAGCGTCCACAGCGAGTGGTAGCCGAGCTCCTCGGCGCGCTGCGCGATCAGCACCTGGTTGGCCGGGGTGGACCACGCCCCCGTCACCGGTACTGCGAACCCGATCTGCACGGCTCTCCTCCTCGTCGCCGGGCCGCACCTTACAACGTCAAGGGCGGGGGTCGGTGCGGCATGGTCAAAGCGCCGAATCTACCGGACTCGGGGGCGCCGGAACGCCTCCCGCAGCGCCGCGTGCGCGGCGGGCGGGGCCTTCAGGTGGTCCAGCCCGAGCAGCCCCGCGCCGAGCAGCGGCGGGTCGTCCGGGACGACCAGCCGGGCACGCGGCGCGAGCGCGGCGTAGCGCTCGGCGACCGCGTCCATCAGCGGCGCGCGGCGGGCGGCCAGCACGCCGCCGCCGAGCACGACGTCGGCGGGGGAGTCCAGCAGGCCGAGGCGGCGCAGCGCGACCGCGCCGAGGACGGCGACCTCCTCGGCGAGCCGCAGCACGACCTCGCGGGCCACCGCGTCGCCCGCCTCGGCGGCGTCGATCAGCACCGGGGCCAGCCCGGTGAGCCGGCCCTCGTCGAACTCGCCGAGGTGGACGCCGAGGCCGACGTCGATGGCACGGTCCACGCCGAAGTGGGCGGCGACGGCCCCGGTCAGCGCGGTGCGCGGGCCGCGGCCGTCCTCGCCGCGGATACCGTGCCACAGCGCGGCGCGGCCGAGCGCGCCGCCGCCGCCCCAGTCGCCGGTGTGCTCGCCGAGCGAGGGGAAGCGGGCGGTGCGCCCGTCGGGGGCGACGCCGGCGCAGTTGATGCCGGCCCCGCAGACGACCGCGACACCCCATCCCTCGGTGACCGCGCTGCGCAGCAGCGCGAACGTGTCGTTGCCGACCACGACGCTGGGCGCGGCGCCCCGGTCCAGCAGCAGCCGTTCCAGCCGTTCCTCCTCGCCCGGCAGGTCGACGTTGGCCATATAGGCGGCGAGGTGGACGACGTCGCCGGACGGGACGCCGGTCGCGGCGAGCTCGGCGTGGATGGCGGGGCCGGGGGCGTCCCGGGGGGCGGCGAGGCCGGCGGTCTGCGGGCGGAACCCGGCACCGCGCGCGGTCGCCAGCAGCTCCCCGTCCGTCCCGGCCACGGCCGCGTCGATCTTGCTGTTGCCGCCGTCGACGGCGACCAGCACCCCGCCCCGGCGGCGCGCCGGCGCCGCGGCCATCAGGCGGCCCACGGCAGGTGGGCGCGGTTGTCGGCGACGAGGTCGCGGACGAGCCGCTCGGCGGCGTCCAGCTGCCCGACGAGCGGGTGCGCGAGCAGCGCGTCCGCGACCCGGTCGACGCCGCCGCGCAGCGCCGCGTCCAGCGCCAGCTCCTCGTAGCCGGACACGTGCGCGACCAGGCCGGAGAACAGCGGGCCGAGGGGCGGGACGGGCAGCGGGACCGGCCCGGACGCGGTGATCTGCGCGGGCACCTCGATGACCGCCCGGTCATCCAGGAACGGAAGCGTGCCGTTGTTGCGGACGTTCACGACCTGGGCGTCGCCGCGTCCAGTGAGCAGGGACACGGCGAGCTGCACGGCGGCCTCGGAGTAGAAGGCGCCTCCGCGTTCGTCGAGGCGCGCGGGCTTGGTGTCCAGGGCCGGGTCGGCGTACAGGGCGAGCAGGTCGCGCTCCAGCGCGGCGACCTCCTCGGCCCGCGTGGGCGCGCCGCGCTGCTCGCGCACGACGCGGTCGTGCTCGTAGAAGTAGCGCAGGTAGTAGGACGGTACGGCGCCGAGCCGGCGGACGAACGGTGCGGGCAGCCCGGCCATCGCGGCCAGGTCCTCGGCGTGCTCGCCCAGCAGCTCGGGCAGGACCTCGCGCCCGTCCAGCTCGATCGAGCGCACCCAGGTCAGGTGGTTGAGGCCGGCGTGGCCGAGCGCGATCCGCTCGGGCGTCACATCCAGCAGCGCGGCGGCGCGGCGCTGCACGCCGATGGCGACGTTGCACAGGCCGACGGCGCGGTGCCCGGCGTCCAGCAACGCGCGGGTGACGATGCCGACCGGGTTGGTGAAGTCGATGATCCACGCGTCCGGGGCGCGGGCGGCGATCCGCTCGGCGATGTCGAGCACGACCGGGACGGTCCGCAGCGCCTTGGCGAGGCCGCCCGCCCCGGTGGTCTCCTGGCCGACGCAGCCGCACTCCAGCGGCAGCGTCTCGTCCACCTGCCGGGCCGCCTGCCCGCCGACGCGCAACTGGATCAGCACCACGGCGGCGCCGGCCACGGCCTCGTCGAGGTCGCCGGTCGTCACGACCTTCGCGGGATGGCCGGCGCGGGCCAGCATCCGCGCGGCGAGCCCGCCGACCAGCTCCAGCCGCCCGGCGTCGGGGTCGGCGAGGACCAGCTCCGACACCGGCAGCGCCGCCCGCTCGCGGGCGATCCCGTCGACCAGCTCCGGGGTGTAGGTGGACCCGCCCCCGACGACCGTCAGCTTCAACCCTTCACTCCCGTCAACGTCACACCCTGGATGAACACGCGCTGGGCCAGGAAGAACACCACCAGCACCGGCATGATGGTCAGCAGCGTCGCCGCCATCGTGAGATTCCATTCGACGTGGTGCGCGGCGCGGAACGTCGCCACGCCGATCGCGAGCGTCCAGTTCTCCGGCTTGGCGTACACCAGTGGCCCGTAGTAGTCGTTCCAGCAGTAGAAGAACTGGAACAGCGCGACGGCCGCGAGCGCGGGCTTGGCCATCGGCAGCACGACCCGCAGCATGGTGCGCAGCTCCCCGCAGCCGTCGACCCGCGCCGCGTCGGCGTACTCGCGCGGGATCGTCACCAGGAACTGGCGCAGCAGGAAGATGGAGAACGCGTCCCCGAACGCCTGCGGGATGATCAGCGGCCAGAGCGTCCCGGTGAGGTGGAAGCGCGACCACACGATGTACAGCGGCACCATGGTCACCTGCGGCGGCAGCATCATCGCCGAGATCACCACGACCAGCGCGAGGTTGCGGCCGCGGAACCGGAAGCGGGCCAGCGCGTAGGCGACCGGGACGCTGGACACCAGCATCAGCGCCGTCGAAAGCCCCGCGTACACGGTGCTGTTGACCGTCCACCGCACCATGTCGCCGCTGAAGGCCCGGCGGAAGTTCTCGAAGTGCCATTCCTTCGGCCACAGCGAGGTGCTGAGCGCCTGCGAGTCGCTCATCACCGCGGTGAGGAACATGAACACCAGCGGCGCGAGGAACATCAACGCCAGGACGATCGCGGCGGCGTGCGTGGCGATCCACATCAGGGTGCGCCGACCGCGCCCGCCGTACGCCAGGGCCATCCCCGTGCTGGAGGTCACTGTGCCTCCTCTCCGGCGAACGCGTGGAACTGGCGCAGGAGCAGCAGCGTGAACGCCATCGCGATGACGAACATCACCAGCGCGAGCACGCACGCGTATCCCATGTTGAACTGCCGGAACCCCTCGTCGTAGAGCCACTGCGGGAACGTCAGCGTGGACCCGCCGGGGTAGCCGGGGGCGAACTGGGTGCCGGGCGTGTCGGCCTGCCCGGCGGCGACCTTCCCCGCGACCATCGCCTGCGTGAAGTACTGGAGCGTCTCGATCACGCCGGTGACGGCGGCGAACGCCAGGACGGGCGAGACGGTCGGCAGCGTGATGTGCCGGAACCGCGCCCAGGCGCCGGCGCCGTCGATGGCGGCCGCCTCGTACAGCGAGCGCGGCACGTTCAGCAGCGCCGCGAGCAGGATGATCATGACGTCGCCGACCGCCCACAGCCCGAGCAGCGACAGGCCGGGCTTGGCCCACGCGGCGTCGTTGAAGAAGTCCGGCAGCGAGAACCCCAGGTGCCGGGCGATCACCGGGAACGGGCCGGTGCCGGGGTTCAGCACGAACACGAACGCGACGGTCGCCGACACCGGCGGGATCAGGTACGGGACGTAGAACACCGCGCGCAGCAGGTTCCCGCCCCGCCGGATCCGGGTGAGCAGCTGCGCGACGCCGAGGCCGAACAGCACCCGCAGCGGGACGAGCACCGCCACCAGCCACAGCGTGTTGCGCATCGCCGTCCAGGCGTCGCCGTCGTGCAGCAGGTACCGGTAGTTGTCCAGCCCGACGTACTTCAGCGTGAACAGGTTGTAGCGGGTGAAGGAGAAGTAGACGGTCGCGGCGAGCGGGTAGGCGAAGAACAGCCCGAACCCGGCCAGCCACGGCGACAGGAACGCCAGCACCCGCAGCCGCCGGCGGCGGCCGGCCCGGGACACCGCCCCGAGCCGGCCGCGCCGCAGCGGGAGGCGCAGCGAGCCGGAGGCCACGCCGTCAGCCCCCGGCCAGCTTCAGCGACGCGTCGACCTTCCCGTCGAGGCCCTTCAGCGCCGTGCCGAGATCGCTCACCTTGCCGGGCTCCCACTGGTCCTGGACGAACTGCTGGAACTTCACGACGTAGTCGTTGCCGTTCGGGGTGGGCGGGGTCGTCGCGCTCGCGGGGTTCTTGAAGACGTCGAAGAACGTCGTGAACTGCGGCGGCAGCCTCAGGCCGGGCGACGACAGCGAGGCGATCGTGGTCGGGACGTTCCCGAGCGCGTTGGCGAAGGTGACGAGCGCGCCGGTGTCGGTCGTCAGGTAGTGGATGAACTCCCACGCCGCCGCGCGGTGTTTCGCGCCGCGCGGGATGCCGATGACGGTGCCGGTGACGAAGCCGCTGCCGTAGCGGGCGTCCTGCCCGTCGGGGACGGGAGCGGGCGCGGTCCCGTAGTCGACCTTCGGCGCCTCCTCCTGCATGAACTTGGTGCGCCATTCGCCGTCGACGGCCATGGCGACCTTGCCCTTCTCGAAGGGGTTGGACGACTCGAATTCCTGGCCCATCGAGTGCAGGAACTTCTTGACGTTGTCGTAGCCGTACCAGTCGATGAGGCTCTTGTTCCATTGCAGGTAGGCCTTGACGGCGGGGTCGGCGGCGAAGTCGGCGTGCCCGTCGGGCGTCAGCCATTTCGCGCCGAACTGGGTGGCGAGGTGCTGCACCTGGTGCTCGTAGTACTGCGCGGACGGCATGAACCCGGCGACCTTGATGGTGCCATCGGGGTTGCGGACGGTGAGCTTCTTGGCGAGCGCGGTGAGTTCGGAGAACGTGCGCGGCGGCTGCTCGCCTTTCATCAGGCCCTTGTTGTAGTAGAGCCCGTAGGCGTCGGCGAGCAGCGGCATCGCGCACCGGCGGCCCTTGTACTCGGTGTACTGCTGCACCGGTTTGGGGAACTGGTTCAGGTCGAGCTTGGACGCGGCGATGTCGCCGGACAGGTCCTGCCACGCGCCGCTCTGGCACCACTGCCCGACGCTGTCGGTGGTGAACGACGACACGACGTCGGGCGGGTTGCCGCCGCGGATGGCGTTGGTGATGCGGTCGTCGGTCTGGTCCTTGACGAGTTTGACGGTGATGTTGGGGTGCAGCTTGTGGAAGCCCGCGACGGCGTCCTGGAACGCCTTCACCTCGTGCGGGGCGCTCCAGCCGTGCCAGACCTCGATGGTCTGCTTCTCCCCGGCCTTCGGTCCGCCGGACCGGCCGCCGCTTCCGCCGGCCGTGCAGGCCGTGAGGCCGAGCCCGGCGGCGGCCAGCGCCGCGGCGAGCCGGCGCGTTGTCGATGTGCGCACTCCGGTTCTCCTTCGGGGGAGGGGACGGCCGGTGCCGCCGTCCGCTGTGGGGGAGCGGGGGTGGATGGGTGCGTGTCGGGAACGGCGCGTGTCAGGAACGGGGCGTGTCGGGGACGGTGGTGGAGAACACCGCGTCGCGGGTGTCCTGGAGCGCCTGCTGCAGCGCGCCGGCCAGGACCGGGTTCCCCTCGACGGAGCTGAGCCGCACCTTCGGGCGCGGGATCGTCAGGCTGTGCAGGTGCTGCTCGACGCGGGCGCGCAGCGGCTCCCCGCCGGCGCGCAGGACCTCGCCGGTGAGCACGACCAGGGCCGGGTCGAGGACGGCGACGACGGTGGCGAGCGTGGCGCCGAGCCGGGTCGCCAGCTCGGTGAGGGCGCGTTCGGCGCGGGCGCCGGCGTCGGCGGCGGGGTGCGTCCCGGGGCGGGCGGCGCCGACCTCGTCGGCGGCGCGGGC
>NZ_BAAAMR010000189.1:0-11012 GCF_039529375.1 Actinomadura napierensis | reverse complement strand
CGGCACGAGACACGTCCTTCCCCGTTGGCCCACGGCCAACTCAGGTCACGTGGCCGTGAAACGGGGGGAAGCTCAGAATGCCTGGGTGGCGAGCTGCGCTGGCGTGAGATCTGTGCTGGGCTGCCGTGACGCGGGGGCCGGTAGGTTACCGGGCTCGGTTGCGTCCAGATGGTCGGCGACCTTGCTCAGGAGCAGGTCGGTGACGTTGCGCTCGTCCATGCCGTTCCAGGATGTGAGCGAGTCCAGCAGAATCCGGTGATCGCGTAGGTCGTCCCAGGTGGGTTGCCTGCCGTGTACGTCCGCGAGAGCGATGCGTGTTGCCGCCTCGACTAGGAGCTGCTCGGCCTTGAGCGGGTCGTTGACGACTCCCTTGGTCGTGGTCATGGTGGGGAACGGTGGTGCGGGCTCCAGGTCGGCGGTGAGGACGGCCTGGTTCTTGTTCCGTCCGAGGAAGTGCACGTAGTACTCGGTCTGGCCCTGGTGGGAGACGAAGACTCCGGTGACGCTGCCATGGGTCGGCTGCCCCAGCAGGATGGCCTCGTCGGCGGCGGGGCCTTGGAGTTGGACGGTCGAGCCGATGGCGAAAGCGTTGGGGTTGTCGCGTTCGGTGTCGTAGTAGGCCTGGGCTTGGGCGGCGATGTCGTTGAACTCGATTCCGCGTCGTTCGCTGTAGTGCATGAGGTCGATCAGCAGGTCGCTGATCAGCTCGCGTGCGTCCTCGTCGTTGGTGCGGTGGTCGAGGTCCTCGGTCTGCTCGAAGAGGGCTTGGAAGGCATCGAGAGCTGCGGCTCCGAACGCGGCGAACTCTTCGGCGCCGGCTTCGGTCATACGACCTCCATGCGGTCTCGGTGGGCTGGTGATTCGGGGCGCTGCAGTGCCCTAGGGGCGGCGCGGATGCCGCTTGGATCGATCCGGCAGCCTGGTCACAGGAGCCGGGGCGTCAGGCCGAATGGGTGTGGGGCCTTGTGGGAACCCGGTCGCGGCCAGCCGGGCGACCGAAGCCAGACCGGTGCTGTCGGCGGGCGGTGTGTCTGTTCGCCGGGCCGTGTCCGAAACGCGTGCGGCAAGGCGATGAGCGATCCCTTCGGGCCGTCCCCCGGACCAGTTCGCCAGGGCCTTCGACAGCCGCGCTACGTCGTCCAGCTTTTCCTGGTAGGTGACCGGGACGGTGTCGGGGTTGCGCTGGAGCCAGGCGGTGAGGGTGACGATCGTCTCTTCGGCATCGCGTGCATGGTGAACGATCCCGGCTGTTCGCGTGGCGACCGGTAGGAGCGAGTCGGCCGGTTCGAGCTCGGACGCTGCCGCGTACACCCTGTTGGCGATGCCCGGGACCCGCACTGTGCAGCGGGCATCGCCGCCCGGCGCTTCGCTGAGGGAGGTGATGAAGCCGCGCCAACGCGGGTACCGCGGCGTGGCTCCGGTAACGGTTTCCTGCCGGCGGAACTGCACCTGGCCGCCGAGCCGGAAATTGTGGACGGGATCGGTGTCGGTTCCGCCGCGGTCGATGTGGCGCTGGTGCAGTTCCTCGAGCGTGTCGTGCAGGTCGAGGCCGTGTTGGGCGGCGTAGCGGGCGAGCTGCTCGATCAACGATTGGACGAGCGACTCGGCCAGCGCCGGGTCAGCGTGGTGGCCGGGAAGGTCGCGAGGCAGGAGCTCGCGCTGGTAGGCGTCGAGCGCGGCGGCGACGGCGTCACCGGGATCGGGCATCCAGGTACCTCCGTGGGATGCAGATGGTGCGGGGTCACTTCAGGCGTGAACGAGAGTCGGGCCCGCCTGAAGCCGGGCGGGTGGCTGCGGGTTGGGGGAGCGGTTCGCGGGCGAGGTCGGCGGCGTTGTCGTTGGGGAACGAAGCCGCGGCGCAGCGAGCAGCTGAGGGGCATTCGTCTGCGGTGTGCTGGCCGGCATGGTGGCGTAGGTGGCGTAGGACCTGGTCGGAGGTGGTGCCGGACCAGGCGGCCAGTGTCGTGGACAGCTCGGCCAGGTCGGTGAGCAGCTGCGGATCGCGGCCTGCGGTTTGGTGATCGGTGCGCAGGTGGGTGAGCATGCTGATCAGGGTCTGCTCGGCTGCCTGGGCGGAGAAGACGGTGCCGGCGGTCCGGGTCGAGATCGGCGCCATTCGACTGGCCGGCACGAGTTCGGACGTGGTGACGTGGCGTGGTTCCAGGATGCCGGGGATGCGGAGCGTGCATTCGGTGTCGCGCCCGGGATCGGGACCGGTCGATTTCAGTTCGGTGATGAAGCCGCGGTGGTGGTCGGTGTCGCGGTCGCGGAACTGGACCTCGGTGTCGATGCGGAAGCTGTAGCGCGGGTTGGTGATGGCGCCGCCGCGGTCGATGCGAGCTTGGATGAGGGCGTCCATCAGGTCGACGACGTCCAGATGGTTGCCTTCGCCGTCGCGGACAAGGTCGGCGACGAGAGAGTGCAGGAGTCCTTCGGCCTCTCTGTGGTCGTTGCGATGGCCATTGGCCAGGCCGCCGAACAGGTGCTTCTCGTAGGCATCGAGTGCGAGCACGGTGGCTTCCATGCGGTCGGGCATGCGGGTCTCCAGTCAGTGGCATGAGCTGTGGTGACGGGCTTCGGTCAGACCTCGGCTGGCAGGGAGAGTTCCTGGTCGGGGCCGAGCCAGCCGTCGGGGACCGGCGCGACGCGGGCCTCGTGCGGAGTGAGGTGTTCGTCCTCGGTGCATTGGTAGAAGGGCCCGCGGGGGCCGAGGAGGACGGGGAGTTGGTGGTCGAGGTGGTCGCGATACCACAGGGCCATGCCGGTGGCGCCTTGCAGGCGCATCGCCTCCCACGCGTACCAGAGCGCGGTGAGGCGAGAGATCGCCTCACCGTGGTGCCACCACTGGGCGCACCAGCGGAACTCCCCGCCGAGCGTGCGGCGGTACATGGGAACGAAGTGGGTCGTCACCCAGCTGGCAAGGCCGGGGTACAGCGGCTTGAGCTTCTGGGGGCTGGATGAGGGGTCTTCGGTGGGCATTGAGCCTCCTGGAGTCCTGGGTGAGGTCGTGGCGACGTGACCTTTCACTAGGTGGGTTCCTTGGACAGTGGTGGGGAACTCAGGCGTCCAGCTCGGGCCGTTGAGCGCGTTCGGGCTGGTCGTAGTGGCGACGGGCGGCTTGGGCAATGGAGGTGTCGGCGGTGATGATGGCGTTGTTGATGGCAGCGGCGTGCGGGCCGCGGTACCAGGGACGCAACCGAATGAGGGCGGGTTTGGTGCCGGTGGCCAGCAGGAGTGCGGTGCCTTTGGGGAGGGCGCGGATGTCGGCGGCGTCGAGGATTTCCTGGCGGCGCAGCGAGATTTGTTCGCTGGCGCGTCCGTCGTTGTAGGTGATGGAGCGCACAGGGACGTCGTGTTGGCCGATGAGGGTGGCCAGGTCACGGACCAGGCGGGGTGAGTCGATGCCGGCGCCGATGAGTTTGCGGGTGGCGGCCCCCCATAGCGCGGCCATGCCGGGTTCGCCCCAGACGGTGACGCCCTGTTCGTAGCTCTGCAGGATGGTGACCGGGATGATGCCGCGCGATCCGAGGTGGGAGTACAGCTGGGGCAGGTCGGCGATGCGGCAGATGTTGGCGGCCTCATCCAGCGCAACGACAAGCGGCGGATCGAGGCGCCCGCCGGATTGTTCGGCGCGGCGTTCGGCGGCGCGCATGGTGGTGTCGGTGAGCGCGGCGATCAGCGGCGCCGCGGCCGACAGGGATTTGGACAGCAGGTAGAGGGTGTCGAGGGTGCCGGCGAAGGTGTGCGGGTCGAAGACGGGCAGGTTTCGGGCGGGGGTGACCCAGGCGAGGATTTCCTGGTCGCGCAGGGCTTTGGCGGCGGTGCGGGCGGTCTGGTAGATCCCGTCGCGGGTCTCCACCGCACCGTTCTGGGTGCCCCTCAACGACGAGGCCATCAGCTGAAAGCCGGCCTCTTGCAGCAGCTCGATTGGGGTGGGGACGGCGGGTTCGTCGAGCCATTGGGCGATGTGGTGCAGGGAGCGGCCGGAGGTGGCGGCGGCCAGGAACAGTGCACACAGCAGGTCTTGGGCGGCCGGTCCCCACAGGTCCTTTTTCTGGCCGTCGTCGACGGTGAGGACGAAGTGTCCGGCCAGGCGGTGGGCGTCCTCGACGGTGGTCCGCCCGGCGAGGGGATTCCACCACCAGGTCTGGGGTTGGTAGGTGATGTGCTGCGGGTCGAACAGCCACGTTTTCCCGTTGGTGCGTTCGGCGCGGACGGTGGAGATAGCGGCCCAGAGGTCGGCTTTGTTGCTGGTGGCGATGACCGGGCCGGGCGCGGACAGCACGTGCGGGATCGACTGGGTGGTGGTCTTGCCCGAGCGGGGCGCCATGAACGCGACCACGGTGTCCTCGAAGGAGGCGAACAGCGTGGGCCCGGTGCGGTCGCCGGGCAGCAGAACGTCGCCGAGGACCAGGCCGATGTCGTCGCGGTTGAGCTGCTCGGGGGGTGCGGTGAGGGAGCGGCGCAAGGCGACGGCTTGTTGCGCGGTCGCGGGGGGTTGGAGTTCGGTGAGGCCGGGGTTGTCGGCGAGTGCGGCGACGGCATCGCCGGGCTGTGGGAGTCGTGCTGCGATGCGCCGGCAGGCCACCCATAGTGTGCTGCCGAGGGCGACGAGTAGCAGCATGAGGACGAGCGCAACGAGTGGCGTTGGAGTCTCTGGCCAGGCACGTTGGAACTGGTGCCGGACGAGAACGAGGGCGAAGTCGGTGCCGAACGGCGCGACGGTGCCGCCGGCCACGGCCGAGGCAAGCTTCGCTGACGCCCACACCAGCGCCAGCGCGGCGACCGGCGACCAGCAGCCGGCCAGGACCAGCCAGGCCGGGCCGGCGTTGGAGTCGAGGATCGAGGCACGGGGTCCGAGAGCTCGCGTCATGGGGTGGCCCGGATGGCTTGGTCGGTGTCGTAGAGGTCGGCTTCGGGGCCGACGAGGGAGAGTTCGACGGGGATGCCGAGGCGTTCGCCGGTCTTGATCAGGTACTTGCCGCGGCCGGGGTGGCGGGCGCCGGGCTGCCAGGAGTCGGGTGCCGACCAGGAGGTGACCAGGTGTTGTTC
The DNA here is from genome assembly GCF_039529375.1 of Actinomadura napierensis. NCBI lineage: Bacteria > Bacillati > Actinomycetota > Actinomycetes > Streptosporangiales > Thermomonosporaceae > Actinomadura > Actinomadura napierensis. The sequence continues at coordinate 5,960 of NZ_BAAAMR010000189.1, read as the reverse complement.
GGGGCCGGTGAGGGGGGTGATCTCGTGCACGCGGGTGAGTTCGCGGGGTGGGAGGCCGGCCAGGACGGTGATGGCGGAGCGGTCGGCGAAGCCTTTGGCTTTGGCGCGGTCTTCTTCGGTGGCTAGGGCGTCCAGGTCTGCGAGGGAGTGGGTGATCATGATGGAGGCCATGCCTTTGGCGCGGTTGAGGCGGGTGAGGGCGTCAGCGTGTTCGACCAGGCCGGGTGCGCCGCGCAGTGCGCGCCACAGTTCGTCCATGACGCCGAGGTAGGAGCGGCGGGGTGCGGCGTGCAGGTCGGCCAGGGCGGTGGCGGCGTCGACCATGCCGAAGGCGTAGGCCCAGGTGCACAGCATCGCGGCGGTGAGGAGCTTGTCGCCGGCGGCGCGGACCCGGGAGATGTCGACGCTGATCGCCGGTGCGTCCAGGTTCAGGGGGTGGGTGGTGGCGTCGTCGAAGACGCCGGCCAGCGAGCCGGAGATGAGCAGGTCGAGGGTGAAGACCAGGTCGCGGGTCTGGGCGCGGTAGGCGGTGCCGGTGTCGGTGCGGGTCGCCGACCGCAGCTCGTCGGGTCCTTGTTCCAGGATGTGCAGGACGTCGGGGATGGTGGGTGCGTGGTCCAGGCGATCGTCGAGCAGGTCGATGGCGCGCCCGAGGACGACCTCTTCGGCGTTGGTGATGCGGGACTCGCGGACGAGCGTCGCCAGCGCCAGCAGCAGCGACAGGCGCCGTGAGCGGACTTCCCAGCGCAGTGTCTCGGCGTCAGCTCCGCTGAGACGTCGCCGTGCTTGGTCTAGTGGGCCGGCGTCGAGGGGGTTGATGCGGTCGACGCCGCGTCCGACCCGGATGACCTGCCCGCCGAGGTAGTCGACCAGGCGGGTGTAGTCGGGTTTGGTGTCGCCCAGGATTATCGGGGTGGTTCCGGTGGCGACGGCCCCGGTGACCAGACGCTTCACCAGCGTGGACTTCCCGGTGCCGGGTTGTCCGAGGACGAACATGCCGGGGTTGGTCACCAGCCCTTCACGCAGCCAGGCCAGAGGGTCGAGGCAGACCACCTCGCCCCACAGTTGGTGGCGTCCGATCGGTGTGCCGACGGTCGGGGTACCGGAGCCGGCGGTGAAGGGGTAGAGGCCGCAGACCTGGCTGGTGGTGGCTTGGAATTCCGGCGCGGGCTCAATGTGCGCTGCTCGTCCGGCGTCGGGACCGTGCCAGCCCCACGGCGGGGCCAGTGGTTCGGACATGGCTTGTGTTTCGAGGTTCGGCGACAGGGTGTGCTCCGGTTCAGTGGAGGAGGCGGTGGGAGAGTTCGGGTGGGCAGATGCCGCACGGCAGGGTGGTGGCGAACCCGGCGGCCTGGCTGCCCCACAGGCGCCGTAGCCGGATCTTGGCCGCGTCGGCGGACGCCTCGACGTGCGCGACGGCGCGGCGCAGCTGCTCGGGGTTGGTGGTGGTGACGGTGGCGTACATCGACACCAGGCACACACCGGCGCCCATCGCCTCCTCGGTGGCGGCTTGCCGGGCGCGCGCCGAGTCCCAGCTGTCGCGGGCGGTCTCATCCCGGCCGGTCCGGCGCCGGAACTGGGCACGGAACGCCGCCGCGTTCACCTCCTGCTGCAGGACGCGACTGGCCGCTGCGGCAGGCAGCGCCCGGTACTGCAGGGTGACGCGTTTGGGGAACGGGCCGGGCGCAACCAGGCGGGCCAGGATGTCGGAGCGGACGTTTTGGCGGGGCGGTTCATGCCAGGCCCAGCTGACCGAGACGCCGCCGTCGTGCTCGTAGTGGCCGGTGTACTCGGTCGCGGCGATGGGGCCCGCATCACACCAGGTCAAAGCCTCGTCGGCTTGGGTGCTGGTCAGTATGCGGTTGACCTCGCCGCGGGCGTGCGGGTCGAACGCGGTCCGCACCGTCCCGGCGATCTCCGCTGCGGTCGCTCGGCCCAGCATCGACACTCCGCAGCCGCCAAGCCGGGACGCCAGCCCGTCCAGGGTGCGGCCGAGGTCGGCGACCGCCTCGAACAGATCCTTGGGGGAAGCGGCTGATGCCTTGGGGGCGAAGGTGACCGAGACGCGGGTGTCGACATCAGCGGCCGCGGTCGGGGCCGCCCGCACCAGCTCGGTCATAATGGCCCGCGCCTGCTCAGGTGCGGTGGGCACGACAGCCTGGTGAACAGCGTCGGCGAGGGTGGAACCGGGCTCGGGCGCGGTGTCGACGGTAACGGTGACCCAGCGGACGGCGGGCATATGGCCGAGGGCAGCGAGCCAGCCGCCCCAGGCCGCGACCCAGGTGTCGGCGTCGGTGCGGTCGGCCAGCCAGGTCGAGGCCGGCACCACCCGCAAGGTCGCGGTGAGCAGCCCGGTGCGCCGATCCCACACAATCCCGTACCGCCCGCCGTAACCGTCCTCGGCACTCAGCAACGTCAACGGCGCGAGAACCCCGGGCAGTTGGAACGCGCGGGGATGGTCGATGACGACGCCGGCGCGGTAGCGGTTGTGGCCGCGCAGTACCGCCCAGCGCCACCGGCACCGCGCCACCACCAGCCGCCCGACCGGCACTCCGCCGACCCGGATCAGACCCAGCCCGCCGACCAGGGCGATCGGTGGCAGCAGGTAGATGAGTGCGGCGGGGACGGTCGCGGCGACCAGGACCAGCAGCAGCGCCGCGCCCAGGGCGAGGAAGGTCGCGGTGGTGTCCAGCCCGAGCAGCCCGATGCCGTGCCGGCGCCGCCAGCCACCGTAGGTGCGGATGTCATGCCCCACCTGCACCACCCCCTGCACCGGCCGCACCGGACGGCCCGCCGGGACTGCCGGCGTCGGTGGAGCCGGTGGGGTTGCCCATCCAGCGCAGCGTGTCCTCTCCGCGGTGCCGCTCGCGATCGGCCGTCTGCACGGTCGCCGGCCCCGCGGGTTCGCCGTGGCCGCCGTCCGGGCCCGCCCAGCCCCCAGCGCTGGTCCCCGACGTTGTCTGTCCGGTGGCGTCCGAGTGTTCGGAGCCCGGCGGGGCACCGCCGGACGGGACACTCGGATCGGGGACCGGGGGATCGGGAGAGCTGGGGTGTGCGGGGCCAGAGGGTGTCTGCTGCGGGTCGGGCGATGGCTGGGAGGGCGTTTCGTCGCCGGACGGGCTGGTGGCGTGGTCGCCTAGTTGCTGGCTGAGGTAGTCGGCGTGCTCGCCGGCTGTTCCTCGCCCTCCACCGGCAGAGCCGCTGGCAGCGCCGTATCCGCGCAGGGCCCCGAGCGCGGTGGCGCCGCCCATTAGCGCGCCGAGGATGCCGCCGCCGCTGCTGGACTCGGCGCCGCCGGTGGTCCAGGTGAAGAACTTCAGCAGTACCGGGAACGCGATCAGGCTGATCAGCATCATCGCGAACCCCATCAGCACCGAATGCAGGCTCTTCCCGCTCCCGATGAGCGTGAACGCCGTCGCATACACCGCAGCGGCGGCGGGCTTGTAGAAGATGAGCGCGAGCATCCAGCCCCCGACGCGGGTGAACCACGACCGCGTCGCGGTGGTGATCACCCCGGCTGCGGCCAGCGGCAGCAGCCCGGCCAGGATGATCAGGGCGGCGCCGCGGAACAGCAGCAACAACGCCTGGATGATCCCGATGAACAGGGCGACCAGGCACAGCACCAGCACCAGCGCGGCGGGCGTCCCGGCCGGGATGACGACGATCTCGGCCATCCGCTTGGCGAAGTCGCCGTGCGACGAGGCGTCCAGCACCCAGCCGCACCACTGGTCGCCCCACTGCAGCAGCAGGTTCGGCAGCACCGTCCCGATCGCGGTGACCGCCGCCAGCACCACCAGACCGCGGCCGGCGTCGACCGCGGGGTTGGCCTTGCGGGTCAGCGCCATCTTCGCGGCGACCACCAGCAGCGCCAGCACCGCGACCGCGATCGTCAACGGCTGCACCAGCACCTGCAGGTACCCGATCGCCGACTCGGTCTCCAGGTTCGGCGAGGGCTTCCTCACCCACCACGACGCCGAGTGCGAGATCAGCCACCCGACCGCGGACTGAAACGCCTTGGCCGCATCCTCCAAGGCATTGCTACCGATCTCGCCAGGGATGTCGGGCATAGGCGGACCTCACGGATGGTCGTCGTTGTCGACCGTCTGCACACACCCCGGGTCCAGCACCGACGAGCACGGATCCCACGGAAGCAAGACCAACGTCGTCATGAGCCGCCGCCTCCGTTCGGGAAGCGCACGTAACCGTCCGCGGAGGGGATGGAGGCTGCTGAACCGCCCCATGTACCGCCGGGCGGAGCGATGACCCGCCAGTCGCTGTCTCCCCACTGCAGCTCGATGCGGGTGGCGGCCCGCACCGTCATGTCGCTGTCGCCAGGCCCGGCGGACACCAGATCGAGGCTGGCGGAGTCGGGGGAGTAGCCCTGCCAGCGGAATCCCTCCAGCACCACGTAGGCACGCCCCAGCGCCGCACCGTCCGGGAGATGCCCGTGCCGTTTGTCGTACAGCCCCTGTGTCGCGGCCAGCAACGATGAAGCATCCGGGCCGATGACCTGCTTGGTGATGGTGGGCTCGAACACCTTCGGCCCCCACTGAGCGTTCGCGCGCACCGCAATGTGCACCGCGGCCAGCAGCGCCCCGAGCGGGGTGCGCGCGAACCCGGACGCCAGATCACCGCCGGTGCTGCGTGGCCCGTCAGCGGCGGAGTAGGGGAGGGTGACCTCGTGGTAGTCCCGCCAGGACACCGCGGCGAACGACACCTGCGGCGCCGGCACGATCCCCAGCGCGGGAGAGGGAAGCGACGTGCTCGGCCGCACGACCGCGGGTGTCGGGTCGGGACCGTGCACGGCGAAGTCAGTGCATGCGCCCACGAGAGCACCGCTGACAATGGCGACCGCGAACAGTCGACCGCCCGACCCCCACCGCGACGAGCGGGGGTGCCGTGCGCCGGTACGTCGGCTGACGGGATCAGGGAGCTGGAGTCGGGTCATTTGAAGAACACCCCGACGATGGGGGCTGCGGTGGCGGCGAGGCTGAGTCCGCCCAGGACCCAGGGGATGCCGGTGGCGCCGTCGGCGGCGAAGGTGGACCGGTTCTTGCGGCCGATGGCCATCTGCCCGGCGCAGATGAACAGTCCGGCGACGCCGCAGATCAGCACGCCCCACTTGCCCCACGACAGCAGCGTGTTCATCTTGGCGTCCATCCCCGGCGGCGGCGCCGGCGGCGGATCGGGCACCGGCACCCCGAGACCGACCTGCGGTCGCAGCCGCCACGACTCCTCCAGCAACCGACCGACCCGGGCTATGCGCAGGATGAGGAACATCAGCGACATCCCACCTCCCCGCAGTCCTTTCCACGGCGTGCCGCCACGTCCGCCACGTCCGCACCGGCTTGGCCGGCCAGCCGGCGGAGCTGATCGATGGCGTGTCGCGCCTTACCGGGCAGGACGACCTCGGCCGGGTCCTCCACCAGCCGCAGCTGCCGGACGTACGGGACACGCACGATGCCACCGACACGCGCTTCCAGCAGCGCGAACCGGGCCGTCGCGTCCCGTGACTCCGGGCCGCCGTCGCTGACGATCGCCAGCGCCGCCACCTGCTCCTCCCAGTCGTGCAGGACCCCGATCGCTGCGGTCGCGCGCGTGGCTGCCGCCGCGGTGTTGCGGACTGCCAGCACGATCGGCCGTCCCTTGGCGCGCAGTAGTGCACGGTCCAGCTCCAGCAACAGCTGGATCGAGCCCATGTCCCACACCGCCGGCAGCAGCGCCGCCAATGTGGAGGCGCCGGCGCCGCCGTGCGCGCCGACCACCACCACATCCAGCGCCTCCGGCTCGACGCCCGGCGCCGCGCCCGGTTCTGTGGCTGGTGCGGGGCAGATCGTTCTGGTTTGGCGCAGGCTCACCCATACCCCCGAATCATTGCTCTGAGTTGATGAATGATTACAGTAAGTGGCAGACTTGTGGAGCGCAAGCATCACCAAACAACTTCTTCACAAGCCAACACG
>NZ_BAAAMR010000188.1:0-11362 GCF_039529375.1 Actinomadura napierensis | reverse complement strand
CGGAACGCTCGCGCTGGCCGCCGCGCCGGGCCCGGCGGTCGCCGCCGCCGCGCGGCTCGCCGAGGCCGACCTGGCGGGCGAGCGGCTGCTGGTGAATGTCCCGGCCTGCTCGTTCTGGCTGGCCGGGGAGCGGATCCTCGGGTCCGGCGTCGAGCGGGTGCGGGCGGGCAGCGTGACGGTCATGGCGTCCTGGGCGGAGCGCGGGCTCGGGATCGCGCTGGTGCCGGAGTTCGCCGTCCGGGACCGGCTGGACGCCGGCTCCCTCGTCCGGCTCGCCCTCGACGCGCCCGACCTCAGCCTCCGCCTGGTGTGGCGCGCCGACCGCGAGGCGATGCCCGCCCTGCGCGAGGTGCTGTACGCGGCAAGCGCCTGACCAGGCGATACAGGCCGGTCAGGAGACGCGCGCCGCCAGGACGCTGACGGAGTTCGCGGTGACGATGACGAGGATGGCGAGCCACTGCGTCCAATGCAGCGCCTGCCCGAGGACGGCCAGCCCTGCCACGGCGGCCAGCACCGGATTCAGGCTCATGAAGAGGCCGAAGAAGCGCGCCGGGACGCGGCGCAGCGCCAGCAGGTCGGCGAGGAACGGGACGGCCGACGACAGCACGCCCGCCGCGCCCGCGCACGCCAGCGCCCGCACCGTCGGCGGGTGCTGGACGAGGACGAACGCCCCGATCGGGACGAACACCAGCCCGGACAGCCCCGCCGCGGCGGCCGACCCCTCGGCGCCGGGCAGCGTCCGCCCGATGGCCCGGTTGAGCAGGATGTACCCGGCCCAGCAGCACGCGGCTAGCAGCCCGAGGCCGATGCCGAGGAAGTCGGAGGCGGGCCGCGGCCGGGTCAGCGCCACCACCGCGGCCGCCACGGCGGCGGCGCAGGCCAGGTCGGTGCGGCGGCGCGAGCTCGCCAGCGCGACGGTCAGCGGCCCGAGGAACTCCAGCGTGACGGCCAGGCCGAGGCCCACGCGCCCGACGGCGGTGTAGAGCGAGAGGTTCATCGTGGCGAAGACCGCCGCGAGCGCCAGCACCGGCCGCCACTGCGCGGCCGTGAACGAGCGGAGCCGCGGCCGCCCGGCCGCCAGCAGGACGGCCGCCGCGACCCACTGGCGCACCGCCACCACCCCGGCCGGCCCGATGACCGGGAACGCCAGCACGCCGACCGCCGCGCCGGTCTGGTTGGACGCGGCGCTGGCCAGCATCAGCGCCGCACCGGCCAGGCGTCCGCGCCCGTCCCCGGCCTGGACGTCCGGCTGCTGCGCCGCACCAGCCGCAGCGTCACCCCGACCGCCACCGGCGTGCGGGTCCTGGCCCGGGCGCGGCGGCTGCTCGCCGAGGCCGACGACCTGGTGGCGGAGGCGACCAGCGGGCACGCCCGGCTGCGGATCGGGTACGCGTGGTCGGCGATGGGCCAGCACACCGTGCCGTTCCAGCGGCTGTGGCCCCGCCGGTGGCCGCACGTCGAACTGCGGCTCGTCCGCACCAACACCGCGACCGGCGGGCTCGCCGAGGGCGCCTGTGACATCGCCGTCGTGCGCGTCGCGCCGGACCCGCGCCGCTTCGACTCCGTGGTCGTCGGGCTGGAGCGGCGGTACTGCGCGATGGCGGCGGACGACCCGTGGGCGCGGCGCCGCTCGGTCCGGCTGGCCGACGTCGCGGGCCGCACCCTGCTCGTCGACCGCCGCACCGGCACCACCACCGTGGACCTGTGGCCGCCGGAGACCCGGCCCGCCACCCGGCACACCGCCGACATCGACGACTGGCTGGCCGCCGTCGCGGCCGGCGGCTGCGTCGGCGTCACCGCCCGCGGCACCGTCGACCAGTACCGGCGGCCCGGCGTCGTCTACCGGCCGCTGCGCGACGCCGCGCCCATCGCCGTCCGGCTCGCCTGGTGGCACGACGACCCGCACCCGGCGGCCCGGCACGCCGTCGAGCTGCTCACCGAGCTGTACGGGGGCGGCTGAACCCGCCCGCCGTTTGTGGGGCGCCCCCACGGGTACCCGCCCAGCGGAAACTCTGCTTGATCAGGAGGAGCGCGATGGCGGGACGGGGCCGGGGCGGCGGGAAGCAGAAGCTGCCGGCGGGCTGGCGGCTGGCGTACGGGGTCAACGACCGGCTCGGCTCGACCGAGGTCCTGAGCCAGAACATCAAGAAGGCGTTCCCCAAGCACTGGTCGTTCCTGCTGGGCGAGATCGCGCTCTACTCGTTCATCGTCCTGATCCTCACCGGGGTCTTCCTGACCCTGTTCTTCAGGCCGAGCGGCACGGAGATCGTCTACGACGGCTCCTACGCCCAGCTGCGCGGCGTGAAGATGAGCGAGGCGTACGCGTCCACGCTCGACCTGTCGTTCGACGTGCGCGGCGGGCTGCTGATGCGGCAGATCCACCACTGGGCGGCGAACATCTTCCTCGCGGCGATCAGCATCCACCTGCTGCGGATCTTCTTCACCGGCGCGTTCCGCAAGCCGCGCGAGATCAACTGGCTGATCGGGGTGACCCTGTTCGCGCTGTCGGTCCTGGAGGGGTTCGCCGGCTACTCCCTCCCCGACGACCTGCTGTCCGGCACCGGGCTGCGCATCGCCGAGGGCATCCTGCTCTCGGTGCCGATCGTCGGCACCTACCTCACCTTCTGGGTCTTCGGCGGGCAGTTCCCCGCCAGCGACACCTTCATCCCGCGGCTGTTCACCGTGCACATCCTGCTGGTCCCCGGCGTCCTGCTCGCGCTGATCACCGCGCACCTGATGATCCTCTGGCACCAGACGCACACCCAGTGGCCCGGCAAGGGCCGCCGCGAGCAGGCGGTGCAGGGCGAGCCGACCTTCCCCAGCTTCATGGCGCAGAGCGGCGCGTACTTCCTCTACACCTTCGGGTTCCTGGCCGGGCTGGCGGCGTTCGTGCAGATCAACCCGGTCTGGCTGTACGGGCCCTACGACCCCGACGAGGTGTCGTTCGGCTCGCAGCCCGACTGGTACATCGCCTTCCTCGAAGGCTCGCTGCGCATCATGGGACGGCTCTCCACCACGGTCGCCGGACACACCATCAGCTGGAACGTGCTGCTGCCGGCCGTCGTCCTGCCGATGGTGTTCTTCACCCTCATCGGCCTCTACCCGTTCTTCGAGAGATGGGCGACCGGGGACGAACGCATCCACCACCTGCTCGACCGGCCCCGCAACGCCGCGACCCGGACGGCGATCGGCGCGGCCGTCATCGCCTGGTACGGCAACCTGTGGGCGGCGGGCGGCAACGACATCATCTCCAACACCTTCAAGATCCCGCTGTTCTGGACGACGTGGTTCTTCCGGATCGGGTTCTTCGTGTTCCCGGTGCTGGCGTTCGCCGTCGCCCGCCGCGTCTGCCTCAGCCTGCAGCGCCGCGACCTGCAGCAGCGCGAGGAGGGCGTGGAGAGCGGCCTGATCTCGCTGACGCCGGACGGCGGCTTCACCGAACGGCACGAGCGGCCGGAGCCGGAGCAGGCGGCGATCCTGCGGACCCGGCAGCCGCGCGAGCTGGTCGCGGCCTACCCGCACCACATCATCCCGCTGCCCACGCCCGGCCGCGTCCGGACCCAGGCCCGCACCCGCACCAACCGGTTCTACCTCAATTACCAGACCGAGTCCTACGGCGGCGGCCAGGGCGACCTCAAGCGCCAGGGCGCCGTGGAGAAGGAGAAGAAGGAGGGCTCCTGACCGCGGCTCCGGCGGTAATCGGGTCGGGTCAGGAGGAGTCGGCGGGGGGTTGCGGGAGGGCGAGCTCGGACTTCTGCGGGTCGTCCTTCGGCGGGTAGTGCAGGTCGAAGGCGGGGCGGAAGGACCGGATCCGCGGCATCGAGGTGAAGTTGTGCCGGGGCGGCGGGCAGGACGTGGCCCACTCCAGGGAGCCGCCGTAGCCCCAGGGGTCGTCGGCCTCGACGGGCTGGGCGCGCCGGTGCGTCCGGTAGATGTTCCACAGGAACGCGAAGGTGGAGGCGCCCAGGATGAACGAGCCGATCGACGACACGAAGTTGAGCGTCGCGAACTGGTGGGGGTAGTCGGCGATGCGGCGCGGCATGCCTTCGGCGCCCAGCCAGTGCTGGACGAGGAAGGTGGTGTGGAAGCCGACGAACAGCGACCAGAAGTGGATCTTCCCCCAGGTCTCGTTCAGCATTTTCCCGGTCATCTTCGGCCACCAGAAGTAGAACCCGCCGAACATCGCGAACACCACGGTGCCGAACAGCACGTAATGGAAATGGGCGACGACGAAATACGAGTCGGTGAGGTGGAAGTCCATGGCCGGCGAGGCGAGGATCACGCCGGTGAGGCCGCCGAACAGGAACGTGACCAGGAATCCGATCGCCCAGAGCATCGGGGTCTCGAAGGTGAGCTGCCCTTTCCACAGGGTGCCGATCCAGTTGAAGAACTTGATGCCCGTCGGCACCGCGATCATGAACGACGTCATCGAGAAGAACGGCAGCAGGACCTGGCCGGTGGCGAACATGTGGTGCGCCCAGACCGTCATGGAGAGCCCGGTGATCGCGATGGTGGCGCAGACCATGCCGAGGTAGGCGAAGACGGGCTTGCGGGAGAACACCGGGAGGATCTCGGTGACGATGCCGAAGAACGGCAGCGCCACGATGTAGACCTCGGGATGCCCGAAGAACCAGAACAGGTGCTGCCACAGCAGCGCCCCGCCGTTCGCGCCGTCGAAGATGTGCGCGCCGAACTTGCGGTCGGCCTCCAGCGCGAACAGGGCGGCGGTCAGCACGGGAAAGGCGATCAGCACCATCACGCTGGTCAGCAGCGCGTTCCAGGTGAAGATCGGCAGCCGGAACATCACCATGCCGGGGGCCCGCATCGCGATGATCGTCGTCATCAGGTTGACCGAGGTGAAGATGGTGCCGAACCCGGACACGATCAGGCCCATCACCCACATGTCGGAGCCCAGCCCGGGCGAGTACGCCGACGACGACAGCGGCGAGTAGGAGAACCAGCCGAACGCGGCGGCGCCGCCCGGCATGAGGAAGCCCGCCAGCACCATGAGCGCGCCGAACAGGAAGAGGTAGTAGCTGAGCGTGTTCAGCCGCGGGAACGCCACGTCGGGCGCGCCGATCTGCAGCGGCACGATCACGTTGGCGAACCCGGCGAACAGCGGCGTCGCGAACAGCAGCAGCATGATCGTGCCGTGGATGGTGAACAGCTGGTTGTACTGCAGGTTGTTCATCACCTGCATGCCGGGCTCCATGAGCTCGGCCCGCATGAGCATCGCCATCAGCCCGGCGATCAGGAACATCGCGAACGAGGTGCCGAGATAGAGGTAGCCGACCATCTTGTGGTCGGTGGTGGCGAGAATGTCGCCGATCCTCGTTCCCTTGCGGTGGCGCGCCAGCGCGTCCGCGGCGCTGGTGTCCGGCGTGCCCTGCACAGCCGTCATCCGGGCTCCCCTCCTCGGCCATTACCAACCTGGGGTAATGACCAGAGAAAAACCCTTCAAACGCGCAGGTCGGTCAGGGCTGCCAGTGCTCGCCCTCGTCGCCGCGGAGCTCGTCCTGGACGGGCGGGCGCTCGGTGTCGCGCATGTGCTCGGCGAGGCCGGGCTTGTTGTGGTGGCGCTGCTGGTAGGCCTGCTCCGCCGGGGTGCGCCCGGGGTCGGGGTCGATCGGCAGCGAGCGCAGCACCTCGGCCGCGCTGCCGTAGGTGCCGAGCGGCAGCGACGACAGCGCCCGCTCGGCCTCGGTCAGCGGCCGCCGCGCGTGCGCGTGCTCGACGATCCGCTCCTTGCTGGCCGGGAAGGGCAGGTCCCCCAGCAGCTCCTCGACCTGCCTGGTGTCGGCGATCTTCATGGTGTTCCCCCCTGTCGCGGCCGGCCGTCAGCCGGAGACCTCCAGCGCCACCTTCGTCCAGCCCGGCTCGCGCCGGTCGAACGCCTCGTAGGCCTCGATGACCCCCGGCAGGCGCGCCTGCTGGGTGAGGATGGTGGTCGGGTCCGCGCCGCCCTTGGCGATGCGGCTGAGCAGCCCCGGCACGTACCGGCGGTGGTTGCAGTTCCCCGCCTTGACGGTCAGGTTCCGGTTCATCGCCAGGCCCAGCGGAAAGCTGGTGTAGTGCGGCGGGTAGACCCCGACGATCCCGATGGTGCCGGCCTTGGCGACCATGTCCACGGCCCAGCGCAGCGCCTCGCCGGGCGCGTCGCCGGGACGCCACTGCGCGCCGTCCTGGCCGGTGCGCGGCGCCGCCTGCGCCTGCTCGCGCTCGAACTCCCGCCGGTCCTCCCTGGTGATCGCCTCGGCGGCGGGGCCGCTCGCCGGGCTCTCGGCGTCCACCCCGACCGCGTCGATCACGCGGTCCGCGCCGATGCCACCGGTGAAGTCCCGGACGGCCTCGACCGGGTCCTCGGCGTTGAAGTCGACGGTCTCGGCGTTCTGCAGCCGCGCCGTCTCCAGCCGGTCGGCGTGCCCGTCCACCACGAACACCCGTCCGGCGCCCTGGATCCGCGCCGACAGCACGGCGAGCTGCCCGACCGGGCCGGCGCCGAGCACCGCGACGGTGTCGCCGGTGCCGACCTCGGCGAGCCGGGCGCCGAACCAGGCGGTCGGCAGGATGTCGCTGACCATCAGCGCCTGCTCGTCGGTGACGCCCGGCGGGATGGCGACGAGGTTGGTGTGGGCGTACGGGACGCGCGCGTACTCGGCCTGCAGGCCGTCGAACGGTCCGGTCGACCGCGGGCCGCCGTAGAACGACGTGCCGGCGGACGGGCCGTTGGGGTTGGCGACGTCGCACTGGGCGTAGTAGCCGGCGCGGCAGTACGAGCACCGGCCGCAGCCGATCGTGGACGGGATGACGACGCGGTCGCCGGGCACGAAGTTGCGGACGTTCGGCCCGGTCTCCTCGACGATGCCGACGGCCTCGTGGCCGAGGACCGTACCCGGCTCCATCCCGGGCATCGTCCCCCTGACGAAGTGCAGGTCCGTCCCGCAGATCGCGCTGGCGGTGATCCGGACGACCGCGTCCTCGGGGCCGCGGACGGCCGGGTCGGGCACCTCGTCCAGGCTGATCTTGCCGACGTCGTGCCAGACCACTGCCCTCATGGCTCTGCTCCCTCCCCTGGCGGGACCTGGTCCTGTTCGCCCTTCCCGCAGCTCACTGGCCAAACATGGGCGTTCCGGACACCGGTGTCGGGGGCGACCGCGGGCCACCGGATAATGGTGAGCCGCACACCGCGATCTCTTCAGGAGTCGGCCATGACACGCCCTTCCCGGCCCGCGCGGGCCCGCCGGTGAGCGCCCCGCGCGCCGGCGCGTCCCAGGAGGTGCTCGGGCCGCTGACCGGCTCGGCGATCTTCCTGGTGGCGACCGTCGACCCCGGCGGCGAGCCCGTGGTCGCCGAGCTGCTGCCCGACCTCGCCGGGCTGGTCCGCGCGGTCGGCTTCCGGATACCGGACGGCGGGCTGACCTGCGTCACCGGCATCGGCTCGGACGCCTGGGACCGGCTGTTCTCCGGCCCCCGCCCCGCCGGGCTGCACCCGTTCACCGAACTCGCCGGCGACCGGCACACCGCCCCCGCCACGCCCGGCGACCTGCTGTTCCACATCCGCGCCCACCGGATGGACCTGTGCTTCGAGCTGGCCGCCCAGATCATGGAGCGGCTGGCGGGCGCGGTGACCGTGCGGGACGAGGTGCACGGGTTCCGCTACTTCGAGCAGCGCGACCTGCTCGGCTTCGTCGACGGCACCGAGAACCCCACGGGCGAGGACGCCCGCGCCGCCGTCGTCGTCGGCGACGAGGACCCGGAGTTCGCCGGCGGCAGCTACGTGATCGTCCAGAAGTACCTGCACGACATGCGGGCGTGGAACGCGCTGACGGTCGAGCGGCAGGAGGACGCGGTCGGCCGCCGCAAGCTGTCCGACATCGAGATCCCCGACGAGCTGAAGGCGCCGGGCGCGCACGTCGCGCTCACCACGATCACCGGGCCGGACGGCGAGGAGCGCAAGATCCTGCGCGACAACATGCCGTTCGGCAACGTGCGGGACGGCGAGTTCGGCACGTACTTCATCGGCTACTCCGCCACCCCGGAGGTCACCGAGGAGATGCTGCGGAACATGTTCCTCGGCGACCCGCCCGGCGTGCACGACCGGCTGCTGGACTTCTCGACCGCGGTGACGGGCGCCCTGTTCCACGTCCCGACGGCCGGCTTTCTGGACGACCCGCCCCCGCTTCCCAGCGACGACGGATCCCTGGGCATCGGCGACCTGAAGAGGAGCGCATCTTGAACAACCTGCACCGCGAACTGGCCCCGGTCTCCGCCGCCGCGTGGGAGGACCTGGAGGCGGAGATCCGCCGGACCGTCACCCGCTACCTGGCGGGGCGGCGGCTGGTGGACGTCCCGGAGGCCGGCGGCGTGACGCTCGCGGCCGTCGCCACCGGGCACCTCGACCCGGTCGACGCGCCCGCCGACGGCGTGCGGGCGCACGTGCGGCGGGCCCGTCCGCTGGTGGAGCTGCGGGTGCCGTTCACCGTCGACCGGCGGGACGTCGACGACGTCGAGCGCGGCGCCAAGGACCCGGACTGGCAGCCGGCCAAGGACGCGGCGCGGCTGATCGCCCGCGCCGAGGATCAGGCGGTCTTCGAGGGGTACGCCGCCGCCGGAATCGACGGGTTGCGCGCCGCGTCGGCCAACCCGGCGATCGCGCTGCCGGCCGAGCCGCGCGAGTACCCGAACGCGGTCGCGCAGGCCGTGACGGCACTGCGGCTGGCCGGGGTGGACGGCCCGTACTCGCTGGCGCTCAGCGCGGACGCCTACACGGCGGTGAACGAGACCTCCGACCACGGCTACCCGATCCACGAGCACCTGGCGCGGCTGGTCAGCGGCGACATCGTGTGGGCGCCCGCGATCTCCGGCGCGTTCCTGCTGTCGACGCGGGGCGGCGACTTCGAGCTGCGCATCGGCCAGGACCTGTCGGTGGGCTACGAGTCCCACGACGCCACGAGCGTCCACCTGTACCTGCAGGAGACGTTCACCTTCCTGACGTACACCGCCGAGGCCGTGGTCGCGCTGGGCTGACGCGCCCCGCGCGCGCCATGTCCGGACCGTGCACGACGTCTCACCCGCCGGCGATGTGCCGTGAATCCGCGGTCCATGACTCAACGGGCCGCGGATAACCGCGCCAGCGGTTGTGAGTACGATGAGCGGATCGACCGCCGAGCCGGAGAGACGGGCATGGCTGACTTCCGAATCGACGACCTGGCGCGCGCGGCCGGCACCACGGTCCGGCACGTGCGCGGCTTCCAGGAGCGCGGCCTGCTCCCGCCGCCCCGGATGAAGGGCAGGGTCGGCTTCTACGACGACAGCCACCTGGCGCGCATCCACCTCATCGCCCGGCTCAAGGACCGCGGCTACACGCTGGCGAGCATCGGCGAGATGCTGTCGGCGTGGGAGCGCGGCCACAACCTGGCCGAGCTGCTCGGCCTGGAGCGGGCCGTGCACGACCCGTGGTCGGACGAGGAGCCGGCGCGGATGACGCTCCCGCAGGTCGTGCACCGGTTCTACCCGGACATCCCGGAGAGCGAGCTGGAGGGCAGGGCGCCCGCCGACTTCCCGCAGCTGCAGCAGGCGGAGGAGCTGGAGTTCATCCGGTGGACCGGGGACGGGTACGAGGTGCCGAGCCCCCGGCTGTTCGAGGTCGGCGCCGGGCTCGTCGACGCGGGCATCGAGCTGGAGGCGGTCTTCGAGATCGCCGGCCGGCTGCGCGGCGACGTGGACGCCATCGCCCGCCAGTTCGTCCGGCTGACCGTGGAGCACGCCGGGCTGGACGCGCGGCTCGGCGGCCGGGACTTCCGCGAGATCGCCGAGCTGATCCAGCGGCTGCGGCCGATCGGGATGCAGGCGGTGCAGGGGCTGCTGGCCCGCTCGCTGCACGCCGAGATCCAGGCCGAGTTCGCCCGGCAGATCGAGAGCCTGGGCCTCACTCCCCCGCCGGCCGGCGCGGTCGACGCCGGGGGGCCGCGGCCGCCGGTCGCCGCGGCGCAGGACGGCGGGACCGCGCCCGACGTGCCCGTCTGACGCGCGCGGCCCCGCGCCCGGGAGCCGGGCCGGGGCCGGTTCGGCGGCCGGGACCGGTCAGTAGTCGAACCAGCCGGGCAGCTTGGCGCCGAACATCATGTCGCCGGACAGCTTGATCTTCCCGGTCATGAACCCCTGGACGCCGTTCAGCCGGCCGGCGCACAGCCGCAGCAGCGTCGGCGCCGACAGCGTGAGCGTCACCTTCGGGCCGTCCGGCGCGCCGCGCTCGCCGATGGCGGCGCCGTCGCGGACCACCAGCCCGTAGGACAGCGTGCCGCCCGGCGCGGTGACGTCCCAGCGGATCACGCCGCCGTCGTTCCCGGCGCGCTCGGCGACGAAGTGCTCGCCCATCAGGCCGAACACCTTGTCCAGGACGTCCTCGGCGCCGGCGGCCGCGACGAACCCCTCGATCATCTCGTCGTCCACGCCGGGAGCGTCCAGCAGCTCGCGGAGCTGCTCCGGCGAGGCGACGTTCTCCAGCAACGCCTTCAGCTGGTCGGCGTCCCCCAGGTCGGGCACGGTGCTGCTCATGGCAATTCCCTCCGGTCGATGCGGCGCTTTCACGCGTCCGACGATTCCAGGGCCGCTGCCGCCGGATAACTGCACCGGAGACGAAAACGCGAGGTGCGGCACTCACCTTCGGGAAGGTTTATGCGCGGCCCTCGCCGGGCCGTTCTGGAACCAGTCGGGCTCACCGCCGGGGCGGGTGGTCGCCTGCCACAGGCGCAGCCCCATCAGCAGCTCGACGTGCAAGGACGGGTCGTGGATCTCGTCGCCGAACCATTCGTCGAGTTTGCGCATCCGGAGCCGGACGGTCTGCGGGTGGACGTGCAGCCGGACCGCCGCGGCGGAGGCGTTGAATCCGCATTCCAGCATCGCCTGGAGGGTCCGCGCATACTGCGTGCGGCGATTCGGCCGGACTTTCAGCAGCGGGCTCAGCCGGCGCCGCGCGGAATGCTCGACGAGGTCGCGGTGGCGCAGCACGAGCAGGGTCGGCGCGTGGTCGGCGGCGATGACCGGCCCCCCGCCGGACGACCCGCCCGGCCGCGCGCCGTCCGGCCCGCCGCCCAGCACCCCGTCCATGGCCAGGCCGAGCGCCTGCCGCGCCCAGGTCAGCGACCGGCCGAGCGCGGCCGGTGCGACGGACGGGCCGACGGCGGCGCCGCGGTCGGCCAGGATCGGCTCCAGCGTCCGCCGGTGCGCCGGGTCCCGCGGGTCCGGGACGATCAGGCACGGCTCGGCGCGGTGCAGGCCGAGCAGCACGTCCGGCGGGAGGGCGTGGGGGCGGGATGGGAGCGTTCCGGGGGGCGGGGCGGCGGGGGGGGGGGGGGGTGGG
>NZ_BAAAMR010000187.1:0-11396 GCF_039529375.1 Actinomadura napierensis | reverse complement strand
CGGCGACGCGCCCGGGTCGCGTCCGATGTCACGCCGTATGGGGGGTGTCGATGTCCCGGCGGGGAATCGGATCGGGCGACACGTAACCGTGGTTCGCGCCCAGCGGAGGTCTCCGCACGAATAAGGTGGAAGGCCATGGCCACCTCGGAGTTCGTTCCACAGCCCGCGCGATACGCCATCTTCGTCGACGCGGGGTACCTTTACGCGGCCTCCGGGGCCCTGCTGCTCGGCTGCGGCTCCCGGCGCGAGTACCGGGTCGCCGCCGAACAGCTGATCAAGTCGCTGACCAGCCACGCCGACGACCAGTTGCTGGGCGAGCTGCTGCGCGTCTACTGGTTCGACGCGGCGCCCAAGAAGCAGCCCACCGTCGACCAGCGCGTGATCGCCAACCTGCCCCTGGTGAAGCTGCGGCTGGGCAACCTGAACGCGCAGGGCCAGCAGAAGGGCGTGGACGCGCAGCTGCGCGCCGACCTGGAGGCGCTCGCCCGGCACCGCGCGATCACCGACGCGGTGCTGCTGGCCGGCGACGAGGACATGCTGCCCGCCGTTGAGGCCGCGCAGCGCTACGGCGTCCGCGTGCACCTGTGGGGCGTCGAGCCCACGCACGGCTCCAACCAGGCCGAGTGGCTGGTGTGGGAGTCCGACCGGGTCGAGGTGCTGTCCGCCGACTTCCTGCGCCCCTACTTCACCAAGGCCAAGGTGCTGCCGGTGCCCGCACCGGGCACCGCCGCCGCCGTCCGCGACGCGGCCGCCGCCGCGCAGCGCACCTCGCCCGTCCCGTCCCCATCGCAGGTGTTCGCCGGACGCCCCCCGGCGGTCAAGCCGGCGCCGGCCGCGGCCGTCCGCACCGCCGTGCCCGTCCCGGGCGGCACCCCGGTGACCCCGGCGACCGTGGCCGCCTCGATGAACTCCGCGTCCACCGCCCAGTCCGACGGCCGGCTCGGGCCCGACCGCGACCACATGCTGGAGATCGGCGAGCACGTCGCCCAGAAGTGGATCTTCGAGCGGGGCCGGGACAACATCCGCGACCTGCTCCCCGGCCCGATCCTGCCGCCGGTCATCGACAAGGAGCTGCTGATCGAGGCCGAGAAGGAGCTCGGCGGCTCCCTGCGCCCCTACCAGGAGGCCCGCACCTGGCTGCGGGACGGCTTCTGGGAGCGCGTCTACCGCGAGTTCGGCATCGGCTTCGGCAAGTCCGACTAGGCGTCGCGCCACTCCCCGAGACCGTGGCGCGCGACGTACTCGCGCGCCCGCGCCGCGAGCGCCGGCGAGGCGAACGGCTTGCGCTCCCCCACGGCGACCAGCCGCAGCTCACCGGGGCCGAGCTCCGTCCCCAGCCGCGCGACGTGCGCGGGAACGTCCGGCACCGCGGCCGGGTCGAACCGCACGTTCAGCGTCCGGACGCCCTTCACCGGCACCAGCTCGAACGACCTGATCGCGGTGACCGGCAGCAGGAACGACTCCTCGCGGCGAGAGATGGAAACGCCGCCGGGCGTGAGGGCCAGCCGGTCCGGCGCGACACCGCCGCGGAGCGCCAGCGCCGCCAGCACCACGAGAGCGGCACCGAACACGAACGCGAACACCGCGGCGACCACTTTGGACCCGCCCTGCGACACCATCACGACGCCGACGACGACGAAGAGCACGCCGAGGAATACCAGCACCGCCGTGCCCACGACCCCGCCGCGCCTGCTCCGCTCGAACAACACCAGCTCGTCC
Source organism: Actinomadura napierensis (assembly GCF_039529375.1). Lineage (NCBI taxonomy): Bacteria > Bacillati > Actinomycetota > Actinomycetes > Streptosporangiales > Thermomonosporaceae > Actinomadura > Actinomadura napierensis. Next base: position 9,677 of record NZ_BAAAMR010000187.1, on the reverse strand, counting down.
ACCACGCTCACCCGCCCCTCCCAAGATCACCGCCGTAGCCCCCGGACCCTACCCCCGTTCCCCGTCACGGGCGGCGCGCGATCGCTCGAGAGGTGAACACGTTTGGTAATTATTCGGGCGCACTGCGTTGCGGGCGGAGTACAGTCGGCCGCCGTGATGGGAGGAGGCCGTGCCATGGGACGTCGCCGGGCGCTGTGCCGCGCGCTCGCTTCGCTCATCGCGGCCGCGATGGTGTCGGGGTGCGGGTCGCCCGTGGCGTTCTACCGGCCCGGTGAGGGCGGGGCGGACGAGCCGGTGGTGGGACTCGGCGGGGCCTCGCCCTACGTGCGGTCCACGCCGGCGCGGCCCAAGGCGGCGGACCCGCCGGGCGCGGTGCCGGTCGCGCCGGCGGGCGGACGGGTGTACGCCGCGACCGGACCCGGCATGATCGCGCCGAAGGCGCGGGACATGCCGGCGCGGCTGTACGTCGCGAGCGGGCACGGCATCGAGGTGATCGATCCGCGGACGATGCGGCCGGTCGGCCGGTTCGGCGCCGGCGCGGTGGCGTCGCGGGTCGTCCCGTCGTGGGACATGCGGAAGCTGTGGGTCGCCGACACCGTGCACGACGTGCTGGTCCCCGTGGGCGCGCGGTCGGGGGGCCACGGACGGCCGGTGCGGGTCGCCGACCCCGCGGGTCTGTACTTCACGCCGGACGGGCGGACGGCGCTGGTCGCGGCGGGGCGGCCGCGGCGGATCGAGGTCCGCGACCCGTGGACGATGCGGCCGAGGGCGGCGGTGCCGCTGCCGTGCGCGGCGCAGGACGGCGACTTCACGCTCGGCGGTGGATACCTGGTGATGAGCTGCACGTCGGCGGGGGCGCTGGTGCGGCTGGACGTGGCGGGCCGGCGGGTCGCGGGCACGGTCCGGCTGCCGGCCGGGGCGCGGCCCGGTGACCTGCGGCTGTCCCCGGACGGCGGGACGTTCTTCGTCGCGGACGCGGCGCGCGGCGGGGTCTGGGCCGTGGACGCGCGGACGTTCGCACCGCAAGGGTTCCTCCCGACGGCGCCGGGCGCGCGGGGCCTGGCGATCAGCCGGGACGCGCGGCGGCTGTTCGTGTCGGGCGGCGGGACCCTGGCCGCCGTGGACTTCCGGGCCCGCCGCGTCACCGCGCGGTGGCCGCTGCCGGGCGGCGGGAACGCGGTCCCGGGCGGCGTGTCGTCGGACGGCCGGGCGCTGTGGCTGGCCGACCCGGACGGGCTCGTCTACGCGGTGTCGACCAGGACGGGCCGGGTGCTGCGGCACGCGCGGGTCAAGGGGCGTCCGGCCGGACTGTGCGTGCACCCGCAGCCGGGCCGGTTCGCGCTGGGCGGCACCGGCCTGTACCGGTGACCGTCAGGGGGAGCCCACCCGGTGCCATTCGGGGAGCAGCTCCTCCACCAGCGCCTCCGTTTCGGGCTGCAGCTGGTCGATCATCGGGTCGTGGCCGATGCGGCCGCGCAGCTCGTCGACCGCGACCTTGACCTGCGCCTGGTCGCCGGTCGCGTGGGTCGCGCGGAGCAGGTCGCGCCACAGGCCCTCGTCCTCGGGCGCGAGCCGCAGCCCGGCGCGGGCGGCGGCGACCGCGCCGCGCGCGTCGCCCTCGTCCAGCCGCAGCACGGCGAGCCGGTGCGCGACGTCGACGACCCGTGCGGTCGCCTCGTACTCCAGGTCGTGCGCGGCGAGCCAGGCGTACCGGCCGCGCGGGCGCCCGGCGAGCAGCGGCCCCCGGACGAGGTCGAGCGCGTACGCCATGTAAGCCATCTCCGACGCGGGTTCGGCCGCCGACCGCCACACCAGCCACCGGAACACCGCGAGGTCGACGCGGACCTCCGAGCCGAGCCTGATCCGGCCGCGCTCGTCGTAGTACAGGTTCGGGCGTCCCCGGGCGTCGCGGCCCAGCCAGTCCGACACGCGGGCCACGCACGCGTCGCGGACCCCGGCGGTGACGCCGCGCGGCCAGATCGCGCCGGACAGCACCGTCGGATGCACGCCGTTCGGGTGCGCCGCCAGGTAGACCAGCACCTCGGTGCACAGCTCGCGGCGGCTCCCGTCCATCGGGCCGGGCGCCTCGACCTCGATCGGGCCGAGCAGCCGGACGTCCACCGACGACTGCTGCGCGGCCGGCGGCTGCGGGCCGTCCGCCACGTCCGGCAGCGGCACCGACTCGGCCCGGCCGGCCGTCCGGAACAGCTCGAACACGGCGCGGTACTGGTCGTCGCGGACGAGCTGGGCGTCCACCTCGAAGCCGAGGACGCCGGCGTGCAGCCGGCCGCGCTCGTCGACGTCCCAGGTCCAGGTGGCGCCCTGCACGTCGCCGGGGACGAGGTAGCCGGCGGCCATCCGGGTGCCGGTGCGGGCGAGCGCGACGAGCCGGTCGGCCTCCTGCTCGGTCGGCGGGTCCGCCATGACCAGGTAGTGCGGCATCCACGCCTCGCCGAACACGCCGCGGCACCGGCCGGTGAGCACCGAGTCGACGCCGGACGCGGCGAGCGCCTGCCGCACCTCCTCGCTGCGGCCCTCCAGCTCGGGCAGCGCGTCCGCGAGGTTCGGCACGGACCGGATCCGGTCCGGGGCGATCCGCCCGAGGCCCTCGCCGAACTCGGCGCCGAACCCGACGAGCGTGATCCGCATGTGGTCCGACCACCGGTTCGTCGCCAGCTCCATCGCGATCGCGGCGAGGGCGGCGCGCCGGTCGGCGTCCGGTCCGCGCAGCGCGACGAGCCCGTGCGCCGCCTCCAGGTCGACGAGGATCCGGCCGCTGTCGTTGGTGCCGATGGACACCAGGCCCGGGTAGGGGGCGAGGACGTCGGCGAGGTCGGACGCCTCCAGCCCGGCCGCCGCGTCGGCGCGCAGCCGCCACACCTGCCCGTCGTCGAACGCCTGCCAGGGCGCCGGCGGGTTGCGGTCGGCGGGCGCGATCCACAGGTCGATGCTGCCCTGCCCGTTCTCCGACCGCCCCAGGTGCACCCCGTAGACGGTCGGGAGCGCGCGGCCTCCGGCGGCCATCGACTTCGACAGGTGCCGCAGCCCGAGGTCCAGGAGGCGCGCGCCGTCGGCGTCGGCGCCGAACCGCAGCGCCCGCTCCGCCTCCGCCGCCGCGCCCTCGGGCCGGACGATCATGTGCCCGAACGCGCGGTTCCACATCTGCGTGCGGCGGCGCCGGCCGAGCACGCCGAGCAGCCCGGCGGCCAGCAGCGACGCCGCGGCGAGCCCCTGCGGCCACGTCAGCTCGAACGACGGGCCGGGCTCCTCGTAGGCGGTCCTGGTGTGGCCGGGGAGGCTCGCCCCGCCGCTCCCGGCGCCGCCGCCCATCTCGCCGGACGGCCCTTCCGTACCGCCGCCGTGCGCGGGCGGGTGCGAGGGCGTCCCGGCCTGATGGGACGGCGCGTGCGACGGCGCGGGCGCATGTGACGGCGCGGGTGTGTGCGCGGGCGCGGGTGTGTGCGACGGCGCGGGCGCCTGCGTGTGCGTCGGCTGCGGCGCCGGGGTGTGCGTCGGCGCCGGCGTCTGGGACGGCTGCGGCGCCGGGGTCGCCGGCGCGGACGGCTGCGGGGCCGGTTTCTGTGGGGCGGGCGTCGAGGGCGCTGGCTCCTGCGGGTGCTGCTCGTGGTCCGGAACGGCGTGCCCGTACCGGTAGTAGTCCTGCAGGTCCTGGACGGGGACGGACTGCGCGTGCTTGGCGTCCGCCGGCATCTCCAGGATCCAGCCGGGGCGGATCAGGCTCGCGATGGTGAGGCGCGTCCCGTCCGGCTGCACGTGCCCCTTGTTGAGGTCGTAGATCTCCTTGTAGCGGCGCCCTTCGCCGAGGCACTTCTCGGCGATCTCCCAGAGGCTCTCGTGGTGGCGGCCCTCCGGCGGATGCACGCGGTAGATCTTGGTGGAGACCGGGGCCTCGGTGAGGGACTCGGTGCGGGTGTCGACGGGCGGGGACGCCGCCTCGGCGGCCCGGTGGTCCGGCGCGTCCGGGGCCCGGTGGTACTCCTGCGCCTGTGCGTGCGCGGGACGCTGCGCCAGCCCGCCGGAGAACGCCGGCGCGATCACCGACGCGGCGGTGAACAGCAGCAGCGCGGCGACCACCAGCCGGTGCACCAGCGACTGCATGCCGCCGGCGAGCGGCACCCGCGCGGGCACGCCGACCCCGCGCACCCCCGCGTACACCTCGACGATCACGCAGACGGCGAGCTGGATCCAGGCGAGCCAGACCAGCACGACGAGGATGCCGATGAGCGAGCCGGGCCCGACCCGGTGGGTGAGGTCGGACGCCGCGGGCAGGTGCGACGGGAGCGGCGAGCCGAAGAACGTCAGCAGCGCGTACGGGACCCCGGCGAGCAGCGCCGCCAGCGCGGCGAGCGCACCGATGCCGGCGAGGACGTCCATGGGCCCTCGGCGCCTGCCGTAGAGCGGTCCGCGCGCCCGTGCCGGAGGCCGCTGCCCGTGCCGCGTCACCATCGCGCCCCCACCGTTCTCCGGTCCTCGGACGTCGCACCAATGGTAAAGCCGTTTTCGGTGGGCCTCACGGGCCGTCTCCTCCGGTGACGGGGTGGGCGGTCTCGGTGGAGGACAGGGTGAACGAGCCGAGCCCGGGGACGATCCCGAGGATCTGCGGTTTCACCGTGATCTCGACGCTGACCGTCACCTGCTGCTGGTCGGCGTCGCAGCGCGACGCGGTGACCTGCGTGCCGAACGATCCGAGCAGGTCGCAGGCCGCGGTGCGGGCCCGGCCCGGGTCGAGGACGGGCTCGCCGGTCGCGCGGAGCGCGTCGGTGTCGATCTCGTTGGCGCCGGCGCGGGCGGCCTGCTCGGCCATGTCGGCGGCGCGCTGCCGGGCGTGGATCGCCAGCCCGCCGTCGACCAGCAGGCCCGCCAGCATCAGCACGATCGGCGTGAACAGGACGGTGTACATCGCGACCGTGCCGCGGTCGTCCCGCACCCGGACGCGCCGCGCCAGGCGGCGCAGGACCCGTCTCATCGGCCGTCCCCCGGTTCCGCCGGCGCGTCCCCGCCGCCCCGGAAGGTGAAGGTGTCGATCGGCGCGACCGACCGGCCCTGTAGCCGCTTGGTGCCGGGCAGGCCGATGAACGCCAGGTCGGACAGGTCCACGTCGCAGACGATCGTCACCTCGACGCGCCCGCCGGGCGCGAAGTCGGAGACGTCGGTCTGGACGGACGGCCCGCCGGAGCACCAGCGCGAGTCGCGCAGGCCGGCGGTGGCGGTCTCCTGCGCGAGCTCCTGCGCGGATCCGGAGTCGCGGGCGATGGACGCGGCGCGCACCGCGTCGCGGGCCGCGCCGTCCACCTGGCTCTGCGCGTCCACCATCCGCCCGGCCCCGGCGAGGAACAGCAGGAACGCCACGAACAGCGGCGTGACCAGGACCAGCTCCAGCGACATGGAGCCGCGGTCCCCATCCCTGTCCCGCCACTTCACTGGCCCGCCCCCCGCTGGCAGGCGAGGCCCGCGCCGACGTCCGGGCGGAAGCACTCGATCGGGCCCTGCGACCGCTGCGACACGTGGAAGGTCAGGAACGGGATGACCTGCACGGCGTCGCCGCTGACCTCGACCCAGCGTTCGTCGTTGACCTCGCCGGTGTCGACGTGCAGGCCGCTGATCAGGTGCGGCCCGATGTGGTCGATGTCGCCGGTGGCCTTGGACGCGGCCGCGTCCTGCCAGCCGCCGCCGACGGGCTCGGTCCGCGCGACGCGGGCGCCGGCCTGCGCGGCCGCCAGCGCGACCTGCCGGGCATGGAACACCATCGTGAACTGGACGACGGCGAGCAGCACGAGGATGAGCACCGGCGTGAGCAGCGCCCATTCCATCGACGACACGCCGCGGTCGGACCGGAGCCGCCGCCCGGCCGCCGCGACCACCGCGGCGCACCGCGACCGCCACCGCCGCCGCCACGGCCGGGGCGCGGGTGCACGGGACCGCATCCCGGTCAGCCCGTGTTGATGCTGTTGGCCTTGTCCTGGATCTTCTTCTGGATGATCGCGCCGATGGTGATCGCGATCAGCGCGAGGATCGCGGTGATGATCGCCCATTCGATCGCGGACGCGCCCTTGGTGCGCTCCTCCTCGTCGCGCAGCCGCGCCAGCCGGGTGGCGAGCAGCGCGCGCAGATAGACCAGGGCCGGATCGTTGAGCGGGTTCATCGTGCCACCTCCAGGGGGACTGCGGGGACGGGCCGGCCGCGGTGCGGCGTCATGAGGCGAGCACCCGTATCAGGGCCGGATAGGCCAGGAAGACCAGGAAGCCGGCGCACAGGAACAGCTGCGCGACGAGCATGGACTGGGACCGCTCGCCCGCCCTGCCCTCCAGGTCCGACAGCTCGCGGCTGCGCATGGAGGCGGCGCGGGCGGACAGCGACTTGCGGATCTGCGCGCCGTCGTCGGACACCAGCGCCAGCGCGCCGGCGAGGTCGCGCAGCTCGGCGATGTCGAGGTCGTCGCCGAGCCGGCCGAGCGCCTGCCACGGCGTCTGCCCGGTGAGGCGGGCGTTGCCGAGCGCGTCGCGGAGCCGGCGCATCGCCGGGCCCTCCCCGACGTTCGAGGCGCTCATCAGCGCCTCCGGGACGCCGCGCCCGCCGGCGAGGTTCATCGAGACCAGGTCCAGGAAGGCGCCGACGACGTGCCGGAAGTCCTGCCGGCGGGCCTGCGCCTCCTGCCGCAGCTGCATGTCGGGGAAGAAGAAGAACAGCGCGGCGAACAGCACGCAGATCCACACCGGGACCTGCACGGACGAGCCGAAGCCGAGCAGCGCGAAGTAGGCGACGATCAGCGGGATGAACAGCAGCGCGGCGGCGGGCAGCAGGAACTTGGACGCCAGGAACGCCTCCAGCGACCGCTCGGTGATGGCGAGGTCGGCGCGGATCGAGCGCATCTTCCAGCCGCGCGACGCGCAGAACTCGGCCAGCTCGCGGCCGAGCCGCGCGCGCATCCCGCCGAGCCGGCCGGGCGGCGGGGCCGTCCCGGCCTGCGCGTCCTCCAGGTCGCGGCGGCGGGCGGCGTCCAGCGCGGCGAGGCGCCCGGCGAGGCCGGGCCGCGCCGGGAACAGCGCCCGGACGAGCGCGTAGAGGCCGAGGCCGACGGCGGCGCCCGCGAGGATCGCACCGGTCACGCGTCACCGCCCGTCATGCCGGACCACCGCCGCCGGCGTCCATGGTGTGGCGGCCGCGCAGCGGGACGTCCTGGGTCGTGCCCGTCCTGCCGGGCTGGGCGGCGCGCCGGGCCTGCCAGGCCGCGACGGTGCTCGGCACCTCGCCGGGCACGCCGGGGCGCGCCTGCCGCGGCTCGCTGAGGAACCGTCCGGGCAGGTCGTACTTGGCGAGGCGGCGCAGCCACAGGAACGCCGCGCCGTACAGGGCGACGACCACGCACAGCACGAGCTGGCCGAGGAAGTCGTCGTAGGGCTGCACGTAGGAGTGGTTGAACACGGCGAGGGCGAGGGCCGTGCCGACCGAGACGCCGACGACGATCCGGACGCTGCGGCGGGTGGAGCGGCGGTCGGCCTCGACGCGGCGCCGCATGTCGAGCTCGGCGCGGGCGGACGTCGCGAGCGCGGTCAGCATGTCGCGCAGGCCGGGCCCGCGCAGCTTGGCGTTCAGGATCAGCGCGGCGACGACGAGGTCGGCGGACGGGTCGTCGATGTCGTCGGCGAACCGGCGCAGCGCCTCCGGCATCGGGACGCGGGTGTGCAGCCGGTCGACCAGGTCGCGCAGCGGCTGCCGCAGGGCCGGCGCGGCGGCGCGCTGCGAGGCGGGGATGGCCTGTTCGAGGCCGACCGCGCCCGCGATGGTGTCGCGCAGCGACTCCGTCCAGGCGGCGAGGCCCTCCAGCCGCGCCATGCCCTTGCGCTCCTCGGCGGCGCCGCCGGCCAGGCCGTCCCAGGCGAGCACGAGCGCGCCCGTTCCGGCGGCGGCGATCGGCCAGCGGGTCACCACCAGCACGACCACCCCGGTGATGATCGCGAGGGCGGTGCGGGTGGTGAGGGTGCGGACCAGGTCCTCGCGGCTGCGGCCGCGCGCCGGCCGGCCGCGGTCGGGCAGGCCGCGGATCGCGACGCCCAGCAGCAGCAACCCGCCGCCGACGACGGCGCCGGCGACGATGGCGAGCAGCACGTCCGGGGAGTACATCACCCACCTCCCGCGCGGTTCGCCCTGCACCTGAAGATCACCCTGCACCTGAAGATCACCAGGCACCGCCGTGGGACGGGTCGTAGCCGTACTCGGCCAGCTCGTCGACGCAGGCGATCGGCGCGGCCGGCACCGCGGACCCGCCGGGCCCGAGCGCGAACACCTCCGACGACAGCACCCGCCCGTCCACGCCGGTGACCTCGCGGATGCTCGCGACGTAGCGGCGCAGCCGACCGCCGGAGGCGTAGTCGTTGCGCTTCTCGATGAACACCACGAAGTCGATCGCGCCCGCGATCAGCATGTGCGTCGCCTCGACGGGCAGCCGCTCCTCCGCCTGGATCGCGTAGGTGGAGATGCGGTTGAACACCTCCGCCGAGGAGTTGGCGTGGATGGTCGACAGCGACCCGTCGTTGCCCTGCGTCATCGCGTTCAGCATCGTGACGATCTCGTCGCCGAGCACCTCGCCGACGATCACCCGGGACGGGTTCATCCGCAGCGACCGGCGGACGAGCTCCGCCATCGAGATCGCGCCCTGCCCCTCGGAGTTCGGGAGGCGCTGCTCGAACGCCACGCAGTTCGGGTGCAGCTCGGGGAAGGCGTCCAGGCCGAGCTCCAGGGCCCGCTCGACGGTGATGAGCCGCTCGTTCGCCGGGATCTCGTTGGCGACGGCGCGCAGCAGCGTCGTCTTCCCCGCGTTGGTCGCCCCGGCGATCATGATGTTCTTGCGGGCGAGGACGGCGGCGCGGAAGAACAGCCCGATCTCCTGGCTGAAGGTGCCGTTGCCGATCAGGTCGGCGAGGAAGACCTTGCCGAGCCGGGCGCGCCGGATCGACAGCGCGGGGCGCAGCGTGACGTCCATCACCGCCGACAGCCGCGACCCGTCCGGGAGGCGCAGGTCCAGCTGCGGGTTGGCGGTGTCGAACGGCCGCGACGACAGCCCGCTGTAGGCGGCGAGGATCTGGATCAGCTCGACCAGCTCCTCGTCGGACTCGGCGACCGGCTCGCCCATCACCTCCCGGCCGTCGGCGTAGCCGATGAACACCCGGTCGCAGCCGTTGACGTCGATGTTCTCGATCTCGGGGTCCTCCAGCAGCGGCTGGAGCCGGCCGACGCCGAACAGCGCGGCGTGCACCCCGGCGGCGAGCGCCTCCTCCTCTTCGGCGTTCGGCGGGCGCCGCCCGGAGGTGATCTCGCCGCGCGCGAACTCCTCCAGCACCTGGCCGATCAGCGCGCGGGCGAACTGCCGCTCGTCCTCCCCGGACATCGGCGGCAGCCCGTGCGCGGCGTCCATCCGGCGCTGCTGGGCGAGCCGGTCGCCGACCTCCTGGCGGAGCCGTTTGACGAGGACGTGGTCCACCTAGCGCCCCCGCTCCTCGTGCCGGCCGCCCGCCGGGACCTGGTCGGCGCGCGCGTCCGGCGCGGCGGCGGGACGCCCGTTCGGGACGGGGTGCGGCCCGGTCTCCCGCGGCCCGGCGGCCGGCGGGCCGGGCGCGTCACCGGCCGCGGACGGCGGGGGCGGCGGGGCCGGGGGGGGG
>NZ_BAAAMR010000186.1:0-11572 GCF_039529375.1 Actinomadura napierensis | reverse complement strand
GGCCGGCGGCGGGCCCGGCGCCTCCTGCGCCGGCTCGGGCACCGGCGCGACCGGACGGTCGACGTCCGCGCCCGAGGAGGCGCGCTCGGCCGCCATGTGCGCGCGGGCGGCCTTGATGATGTCCCACGCCGACAGCTCGTCGGTCGACGGCGGGGAGTGCATCGCCGGGGACGTCAGCTCCGCCGCGACCGCCTGCGGCACCGCGAACCCCGCCGCCGGCGGCGGCACCTGCGCCAGCCGGCACCAGGTCAGCCCGATCGTGTAGGTCGTGGCCAGCAGCGCCGCCAGGGCGTCGGCGTCGTCGCGGCGCAGCGCGTCCGGCAGCCGGCCGTCGCGCGGCCACAGCGCCCGCAGCGGATGGGCCGGGTCGCCCAGCACCGCCTGCAGCGTGCGGGCGCTGTCGGGGTCCAGCCACCGCTGCAGCGCCGGCAGCGCGGCCGGCGCGCCGTGCAGGTCGGCGGCCAGCAGCGCGATTCCCGCGCGGCGGACCTCGTCGTGGCTGCGGCCGCCCGCCGCCGGGCGCGGCCCCGTCAGCCCGTGCACGATCTGCTCCAGGTCGTACAGGGCGAGCCGCAGGTACTCCCCGGGCGCGGTGTCGCGGACCATCGGGGTGGCGAACTCGGCGGGGCAGCGGCGCCGCCACTCCTGCACGATCGCCTCCGGCCCGTACCGGACGGTCGCCATGTCCTGGTTGACCGTCCGCAGCGACGCCGCCGTCACCGCGGCGAGCGCGTCGGCGCCGGGACGGAACCGCGGGTCGGCCTGCAGGCCCGCCGCGACCTCGTACATCACCCGCGCGATGTGCGCGGCGCCGCCGCCGTCGCCGGCGCCGAGCCGGTGGACGTAGTAGCCGGCCAGGGTGGCGAAGTCGGGCGGCATCATCCAGTGCAGCCGCTCGGCCGAGGTGGTCAGGAACGGGATGAACGACTCGATCAGCGGATGCTCGGTCAGCACCACCGGCGAGCCCGCGCACCACAGCAGCGCCCCCCACGCGGCGGCGATGGTGCTGGGCGTGCCGGGCTGGAACATCGGGTCGCGCTGGGCGAACTGCTGCGGGTTCACCGCCAGCGCGGTGGTGATGGCCTGGGAGATCCGCGCGACGACCGCGGTGTCGGGGACGGGCCCGAGGAACCCCAGCGGCGCGACCCGCCCCGCCGACAGGTCCGGGCCGGTCGGGTACAGCTGCGGCGGGACCGGCGGGGTCCCCGCGCCGCGCGGCGCCGGGACCGCGACGCGGCGGTCCTCGAAGTCGGGCGGGGGAGGGCAGGGATGCCACGCGCCGTCCAGCCCGCACCGGTACCAGCGTCCCCAGGCGCCGAACAGCCACCATTCTCCGGCGCCCCACAGCATCCGCGCGGCGATCTGCCCGGCGCGCTCCTGCGGCTGCGCCGTCCGCCACCACGGCGAGGCGACCAGCTCACGCACGTTGCCCTCGACCGCCGCGAACAGGTCCGCGCCCGGGCCGCCTCCCGTCCCGCCGGGTCCCGCCCCGGCCCCCTGCCAGCTCACCCGGCGAATAGTAGTCCTCCCCGGCGGAGTGCCCGGCATGCCCTGTTCGGTGCATTGGTCGGCGCGTTGTCCGACGCGTGGCCGGTCGCGTCCGGCCGGACCGTTCCCGCCCTCGCCATGTAATGACCGTTATGGCACCATGCTCCTGATCGAGCGAGAGGGGAGGGGCGATGGGCGTCGACGCGGCCGCGCGCACCCGCGCGCAGGGCGTCGCGCTGGCGGTGTTCTCCTCGGTGTGCTTCGGGGCGTCCGGCCCGTTCGGCAAGGCGCTCATCGAAGGCGGGCTGGAGCCGCTGCAGGCGGTGTGGCTGCGCATCGCGGTGTCGGCGGCGGCGCTGGTCCCGATCGTGGCCGCGGTGCGGGCCCGCCCGGGCGCGCGCCCCCTGCGCGCGCAACTGCGGCCCCATCTCGGGCGGCTGGCGCTGTACGGGCTGACCGGCGTCGCCGGATGCCAGGCGTGCTACTACCTGGCCGCGTCCCGGCTGCCCGTCGGCGTGGCGATCCTGCTGGAGTTCACCGGCCCGGTCATGGTGCTGGCCTGGCTGCGGCTGGTGCGCCGCGCCCCCGTGCACCGCACCGCCGCCGCCGGCGTCGTGGTCGCGATGGCGGGGCTCGCGCTGGTCGTCCAGGTGTGGACGGGCCTGAGCCTCGACCCGCTCGGACTGGCCGCCGGGCTCGGCGCCGCCGCCTGCCAGGCGTCCTACTTCCTGCTGGTCGACCGCCTCGCCGGACGCGTCGACCCGCTGGTCATCACCACCGCCGGCAGCGCGGTCGCCGCCGCCGCGCTCGCCCTGCCCGCCGCGCCGTGGGCGCTGCCCTGGGACGTGCTCGCCGCCGCCGTCCCCGTCGGCGGGCGCACCGCCCCCGGCTGGACGCTGGTCGCCTGGATCGCGCTGGTCAGCACCGTGCTGGCCTACCTGACCGGGATCGCCGGGCTGCACCGCCTGTCGGCGCAGGTCGGCGGCGCCATCTGCTACACCGAGGCGGTCGCGGCCACCCTCATCGCCTGGGCGGCGCTCGGCGAACGCCTCACCGCCGTGCAGATGACCGGCGGCGCCATCGTCCTGGCCGGCGCCTACATCGCCCAGCGCGCCGCCACCGCCCCGGAGGCCCCTAAAGCCCCGGGCGCGGCGGACACCGCGCCCGCGTCCCGCGCCGCCGACGCCCGCAACTGACCGGCCCCCGCACCAGTCGCCCGCGCCGGCGCCTGCGGCGGGACGCGGCGGTCAGGCGTTCTCGGCGCGGAACCGGCGGGCGCCCAGCCACACCGACACCACCAGCAGCACCACCGCGACCAGCGCGCCCTCGGCGACCGCCGCCGTCGCGTAGTCGCCGAGGAACGCCGCGCGCGCCGCGTCCACGACGTACCGGAACGGCGTGCAGCGCGACACCACGTCCAGCCACCCCGGCGCCAGGCTCATCGGCAGCAGGATCCCCGACAGCAGCATCAGAGGCAGCGTCACCGCCGACAGCAGCGGCGCGAACGCGTCCTCGCCGCGCGTCCGCATCGCCAGCACGTACGACAGCGACGCGACGGCGACCGCCAGCGACACCACGAACAGCAGCCCGACGGCGATACCGCCCGCCGGTGCGCGCAGCCCCAGCGCCAGCCCGATCGCCACCAGCATCACCGCCTGGAACGCCACGATGACGGTGTCGCGCAGCACCCGGCCGAGCAGCAGCGCCGTGCGGCTCACCGGCGTCACCCGCAGCCGCTCCACCACCCCCGACCGCAGCTCGGCGATCAGCCCGAACCCGACGAACCCGGCGCCGAACAGCGCCAGCTGGATCAGCACGCCCGGCACGAACACCTGCCAGGCGTTGCCGGCGCCGAAGCCGCGCACGTCCACCAGCCTCGACAGCAGCGGCCCGAACAGCACCAGGTACAGCAGCGGCTGCATCGCGCCGAACACCACCGCGACCTTGCTGCGCAGCGTCTGCCGCAGATACCGGCCGAACACCAGCCGGGTGTCGGAGGCGGTCCGCGCCAACGACCCCGCCAACGACTCCGGCAACGACATCGCCATGGACATCGCGTACTCCTTCTCTCTCGGGACGAGCGCGGCCGTCTCAGGCGGCGTCGCGCAGGGAACGGCCGGTGACGGTGAGGAACACGTCGTCGAGGCTCGGGCGGGCCAGGTTCAGCGACGCCAGCTCCACCCCCGCGGCGTCCAGCGCCCGCACCAGGCTCATCAGCTGCCTCTCACCGTCCTCGACGGTCAGCCGCACGCCGCCGCCGCTGACCACCGCCTCCCGCACGGCCGAATGCCGCGACAGCGCCTCGCGCGCCGGCGCGGCGCCCGAGGGGTCGGCCAGCTCGAGCGTGACCACGTCCCCGGCGACGCGGCGCTTCAGCTCGGCGGCGGTGCCCGCGGCGACGATCCGCCCCCGGTCGATGATCAGCAGCCGGTCGCACAGTGCGTCCGCCTCGTCCAGGTAATGGGTGGTCAGGAACACCGTCGTGCCGTCCTCGGCGCGCATCGAGCGGACGTGCTCCCACAGGTTCCCGCGGCTCTGCGGGTCCAGGCCGGTCGTCGGCTCGTCCAGGAACAGCAGCGGCGGGCGGTGCACCAGGCCCAGCGCGATGTCCAGCCGGCGGCGCTGCCCGCCCGACAGCGTCCCGCACGGCCGCGGCCCCAGGCCCTCCAGCTCCAGCCGCGCGCACAGCTCGGCGATCCGCTCCGCGCGGCCGTCCACCCCGTACAGGCGGGCCTGCAGGTCCAGCTCCTCGCCGGCGGGGACCGACGGGTCGGTGCCGCCGCCCTGCGCGACGTACCCGATGCGGCGCCGCACCCCGCCCGGGTCGGCGCGCAGGTCGTGCCCGGCGACCGTGGCGGTGCCGGCGGTCGGCGCCAGCAGCGTCGTCAGCATCCGCAGCGTGGTGGTCTTCCCGGCGCCGTTGGGCCCGAGGAACCCGACGATCTCGCCGGGCGCCACCGACAGGTCCACGCCGCGCACGGCCTCGACCGTCCCGTGCTTGCCGGTGAAGGTGCGGGCGAGCCCGCGTGCCTCGATCACGATGACCTCCGGTAGGGGGTGAACGACTCGCCGATAAAGTAACCACAAATTTGCAGTCGCACCAAGTTTTCAGTGACACCAGTGAAGGTAGGATTCCGAGCATGGGAGAGGAGATCGACCGGCGCCCCGAACCCGAACTGGGCCTGCGCGAGCGCAAGAAGCGCGAGACCCGCCGCCGCATCGCCGACATCGCCACCGGGCTGTTCATGACGCGCGGCTTCGACAACGTCACCGTCGCCGACGTCGCCCGCGTCGCCGACGTGTCGGTCAACACCGTCTTCAACTACTTCAGGACCAAGGAGGACCTGTTCTTCGACCGGCAGGACGAGATGATCGAGACCGCCGGGCGCGCGTTCCGCGACCGCCGCCCCGGCGAGGGCGTCGTCGCGGTGTTCCGCCGCCGCTTCTTCGAAGGCCTGGACGAGGGCGACTACCGCACCGCCTTCCACGAAGGCTCGGAGGTCTGGATGAAGACCGTCGGCGACAGCCCCGCCCTCACCGCCCGCTCCCGCGAACTCGGCCAGCAGATGAAGGACGTCCTCGCCGGCCTGCTCGCCGAGGAGACCGGCGCCGGCCCCGACGACATCGCCCCCCGCGCGGTCGCCTCGATGATCTACGCCGCCCAGGGCGTCCTCATCGAGGAGATCGCCGCCCGCAAGAGCGCCGGCGAGACCCTCCAGGAGATGCGCGAGGACGTCTACGCCTCCGCCGCCCGCGTCTTCGACCTGCTGGAACACGGCATCGGCGACTACGCGCCCAAACCCGCGGACGACCGGTAGCACGCCCTGCCGGCGGCCGCCGCCGGAAAATGGGTGTCGACACGCTCCGCGGCGTTCCTAGACTCCATGATTGCGGAGGCGAACAATCATGGACACCCCCACGTTCCTGGCCCACCTGCAGACCCACGACACCCCGCTCACCCTGCCGAGGGGCGGCACCCTGCGCTGGGACGACGCGGACCTGCACCGCGCCGCCCACGCCGCCGGGCCCGAGCACTACGCGCTGCTGGCCCTCGTCCCGGGCGCGCTGCCCTGGCAGCGGACCCGCGTCCTGCTGCAGACCCTCGCCGCCACCCAGGCCGGCCTCGACGCCCCCACCCGCGACACCCTCGCGCGCCTGGCCCGCGTCCTGACGCTGGCACTGCCGCCCGCGCACGTCATCACCTCACTGCTCGCCCTGCGCCGGCTGCGCGCCAACCACAAGCACACCACCCGCGCCGTCCTGCGGTTCGTGCTCGAGCACCCCGACGCCGACACCCTCATCGCCGCGCGCCGCCCCGCCCTGCTCGACTGCTTCGAGCACGCGCTCGGCAAGACCGCCGCCCGCGGCTGCGCCCGCCGCATCGCCGGCGGCGACACCGGCTCGGACTACCTGCGGCGCCGCCTGCTGCGCTTCCTCGCCGTCCCCGCCGCCGCCCCCGGCCGGGTCGAGGCCCTCTACGCCGCACCCGCAACCGGCGGCGCGCCCGGGGCCGGTGCCGCCGCCGCGCGGGCGCTGCCCGACGAGCCCGCCCTCGCCCTCGACGCCGCCCCCGAACGGCCCGCGACCGTCACCGCCACCAACCGCGGCGACATCGCCGCCACCCTCGTCCACCTGTACCGGGGCGGCCCCGCCGAGGACCTGTACGCCGCGCTCGGCCGCTACCTCGACGACGCCGCCCGCGCCTTCCCCCGCTTCACCGGCACCGTCGCGCTCGTCCTGGACGCCTCGGCGTCCATGCGCGGCCACGGCGAACGCGAATGGGCCGTGCTGTCGCAGGCCGCCGCGCTGCGGATGCTGCTGTCGCAGGTGTGCGACCGGCTCGAGGTCATCGAGGTCGGCGGCGACGAACGCGCCCCCCGCGGCGCCACCGACCTGGCCACCGGCGTCCTGGACGCCCTCGGCACCGGCCCCGACCTGGTCGCCGTCGTCTCCGACGGCTACGAGAACCTGTTCCCCGGCGACCTCGCCCGCGTCACCGCGACCCTCCCGCGCGCCGCCGTCACCACCCCCGTGGTGTTCTGCCACGCCCTGTTCACCGGCGCCGACGACCTGACGCTGCGCCGCCCCGACCCGTCCCTGCCGCAGCGTCGATTCTGGCACCAGGACGACTTCGCCGCCCTGCTGCCCTGGATGTTCGCGCACTGCCCCGCCGGCCGCCCCTGGCTGCACACCGCCCTGAGCTCCCGCCTGGACGCCCTGGACCGGCAGGCCACCGACCTCACCACCGCCCTCGCCGCCTGACCCGCCCCCGGCCCCCGCAAGACCACCCCCGACCCGGGCAGGGCCGGTCCATCCGGCACGACAGAAAGAGCACCGCATGACCGACACCACGGCGCTCGACACCCTGGTCCCCGGCCCGCTCAGCCTCGCCGGGCACCGCCTCGGCACCCCGCAGCGGGCCGGCGCGCTCACCATGGTGCCGATCTCCGGGCCCGCCCGCCCCGGCTTCGTCCCGCCCCGCACCGGCCTGAAGCTGTCGCGCGTCACCGGCTACGGCCGCCTCGAACTGCGCAACGGCGCCGACACCGGCGTCGCGATCGTCCCGCTGCACCTCGGCTACGTCCAGGACGCCGCGCAGAACCACGCGCTGTGCCGGTCGGCGTTCCTCGCGCCCGGGCAGTGCCTGCTGTTCGAGGACGCCTGCTGCGTCCAGCAGACCCAGGGCGGCTACCTCACCGGACGCGACCAGTGGTTCTTCGTGCTGCCCGTCGAACTGCGCGCCCGCGCCCTGCAACTGCGCGGCGTGCACGGCTACGCCAAGCTGTGGGACGACATCGCCGACCTCAACCATCGCTGCGGGCTGCCCCGCCGCGGCCACCTGGAGCAGATCCTGTCGCGCAAGCGGCCCGTCCTCACCCAGTTCCAGAGCCGCCTGGAACCCCAGCCCGGCCAGGTCGGCGCGCTGTTCTTCGTCGCCGGCCGCTTCGCCGGCCTGGAGATCTGCCCCGACCCCCGCTACTTCGCCGAGATGTGGACCGCGCTGGTCTGCTTCGCCTACGGCGTCGCCGCCTGGCGCGCCGAACCCGCACCGCCCGGCCCGCACGCCCCCGCCGCCCCCTTCGAGGCGGCCGGCCTGGCCGAGCTGCGCGGCGCCCTGGACCGCGACCGCGCCGCCCGCATCGCCGAGATCGCCGGATGGCCCGCCGGCGCCCCCGGCGGACCCGTCGAGATCCAGGAGGAGGAGCGCTACCTGGACCTGCGGCTGTCCACCCTCACCGCCCCGCACCTGGCCGGCCAGGTCGTCACCGACGGCGGCCGCACCGTCTACGCCTCCCTGTTCGCCCGCTGAACCGCCTTCGCCCCCGCCGGGCAACGCGTCCGGGGCCGCCCCGGAAAAGGGGTTGCCCCGGACCGCCCCGACCCAGTTGAATCGGACCCACGGGAACTGAGCCGGACCCGTCAGGCGAAACCCCGGATTCCATGTTCGGATCTCGCACGACGCTCGTAACGTCGCCAGGCGATCATGAGCCTGACACGGTGCCGGCCGCCTGTCCCGTCTCCTCCAGGTACGGCGCGAGCGCCGCCCGTACCGACCCGGGCATCTCCCGCTTGGCCTTGGAGCCCGGGTCGATGAACACGTGCCGCACCTCCCCGTCGGCCATCAGCCGCCCCTCCACCAGGAACCGCGGCCGCACCACCATGCTCGTCGTGCCGAGACGCGCCACCGGCATCTCCACGTCCACCAGGTCGTCGAACCGCGCGCCCTCCCGGTACCGGATCCGCGCCTCCGCCACCACCAGGTCGTACCCGGCCGCCGGCATCTCCTCCGGCCCGCACACCACCGCGCGCCACAGCTCCGTCAACGCCACGTCGTAGAAGAACAGGTAGTGGCCGTTGAACACCACGCCCTGCTGGTCGCACTCGCTGTACCGCACCCGCAACCGATGCGCGAAGATCTGCCCCATACGGCCACATACTGCCGCACCCGGCGCGCGGCGGGCGACGGCGCCGCCCGGATGATCCCGCATCGGACACTATAAGTATTGCTTCTGAGTTGCAGAAGAACCATCTGTTGGACTTCTGGGCGCCGGACGCCGAGCATGGGAGGTGACACACCAGCCACCAGGGAGGACACCATGGAGAAGGCCATGCGGCCCGAGGACATCACCCGCCTGTTCGTCGAGCGCTCCAACGCCGGCGACGCCGCAGGGGTCGCCGCGCTGTACGAGGAGGACGCCGTGATGGCCTACCCGCCCGGCTCCCTGACCGCCGGACGCGACGCCATCCGCGCGCTGTGGGAGAAGGTGCTCGCCGGACGCCCGCACTTCGAACCCGAGGAGCCGCTGCCCACCCTGGTCAGCGGCGACATTGCCCTCACCTCCACCCCGCCCCGGGACGGCGCAGGCGCCCGCGCCCAGGTCGTCCGCCGCCAGCCCGACGGCAGCTGGCTCCGCGTCCTCGACCAGCCCGAGTTCGTCACCCCGGGCACCTGACCCGCCGCGCCCCCGGCCCCGCCGACACCGGCACGGGTCCGGGGGACGCGGCGTGCCCGGGGAAGGGCGGCCGGTCAGCTCGCGAGGAACTCCAGCAGGTCCCGGTTGAAGCGCTCCTTGTCGCCCGGCACCATCGCGATGCCGTGCGAGCCGCCCTCGTAGACCTTCAGCGTCGCGTCCGGGATGATCCGCGCCGACTTGCGGCCCGTCGCGTCGATCGGGACGATCTGGTCGTCGTCGCCGTGCACGATCAGGGTCGGCACGTCGAACTTCTTCAGGTCGTCGGTGAAGTCGGTCTCGGCGAACGCCGTCGTGCAGTCCACGCCGGCCTTGACGGTCTCGTGCATCGCCATGAGCCAGAACGCGTCCCGGTTGCCCTGCGTCGCCTTGTCGCCCGGGCGGTTCGCGCCGAAGAACGCCTCGGAGGCGTCCTTCCAGTACTGCGAGCGCTCCCGCAGGATCCCGGCCTTGATGTCCTCGAACACCTGCGCCGGGACCCCCTCGGGATTGGCGTCGGTGCGCAGCATCAGCGGCGGGATCGCCGACAGCAGGACGGCCTTGGCGACCCGACCGGTGCCGTGCCGGCCGATGTAGCGGGCCAGCTCGCCGCCGCCCATCGAATGCGCCACCAGCGTGACGCCCCGCAGGTCCAGCGTGCCGAGCAGGTCGGCCAGATCGTCGGCGAAGGTGTCGAAGTCATAGCCGTCCCACGGCTGCGACGAGCGGCCGTGCCCGCGCCGGTCGTGGGCGATGCCGCGGTACCCGGCGTCGGCCACCGCCTTCAGCTGGTCCTCCCACGCGTCGGCGTTCAGCGGCCAGCCGTGGATGAACACCACCGGCGCGCCCGAGTCCCAGTCCTTGTAGAAGATCTCGTT
Organism: Actinomadura napierensis; assembly: GCF_039529375.1. NCBI lineage: Bacteria > Bacillati > Actinomycetota > Actinomycetes > Streptosporangiales > Thermomonosporaceae > Actinomadura > Actinomadura napierensis. The sequence continues at coordinate 1,755 of NZ_BAAAMR010000186.1, read as the reverse complement.
GCCGTCGCGCGTCGTGACGTACCCCATGCCTGCGACCCTCCTTGACGTAGCGGTTCACGTATCGGTGCGATCCGGGCGACCTTCCCGCGACGGCCCGCCGGAATCCGCACCCCGGGGGCCGGGGAGGGCAAGCCGCGGTCGACCTTTCTTTACCGCCCGCGCCGCCCGGCCCGGGCTGAAGTCTCGGCAAAGGCGGGCGCGTGCCCGCGGGCGGCGGACGCGGGCGCGGTTAACGTGCGGGCATGCCGCAGACGCCCGGCGCCAGGCCCGCATACGCGCCCGCCGACGTCCCGCCCGACGCACCCCCCGCACCCCCCGAGCCGCCCGAGCCGGGGACGGCGCCCGCCGCCGGACGGCCCGGCCCGCGGCGGATGCCGGCATGGCTGCCCCGCGCGTTCGTGCTCGCCGGCGCCGTCGTCCTGGCGTTCATGGCGCTGCTGTGGCTGCTGCAGCGGCTGCGGGACCTGCTGCTGGTCGTGCTGGTCTCGCTGTTCCTGGCGTTCGCGATCGAGCCCGCGGTGAACTGGCTGGCGGCGCGCGGGTGGCGGCGCGGCGCCGGCACCGGGCTGATGTTCGTGGTCATCGGGGTGCTGCTCGCCGGGTTCCTCGGCGGGATCGGGTCGCTGCTGGCCACCCAGACCACCCACCTGATCAACGGGTTCCCCGGCTACGTCCGGCAGGTCATCGACTGGGCCAACGCCACCTTCGGCACCCACCTGTCGCGCGACACCCTGTTCCAGCGGCTCCCCACCGTGACCGGCACGCTGTCGCGGCACCTGTCGTCCCTGGCGCAGAACGTGTGGGGGATCGGCGCCACCGCCTTCGGCGTGGTCTTCAAAGGGCTCGGGGTGCTGCTGTTCACCTTCTACCTGTCGGCGCAGGGCCCGCAGCTGCGCCGCACGGTGTGCTCGCTGCTGCCGCCGCGCCGGCAGCGGGAGGTGCTGCGGGCCTGGGAGATCGCGATCGGCAAGACCGGCGGCTACATCTACTCCCGCGCGCTGCTGGCACTGATCTCCGGGGTCGCGCACTACGTCGCGCTGGCCGGGCTCGGAGTGCCGTACGCGGCGACGCTGGCGCTGTGGGTCGGGGTGGTGTCGCAGTTCATCCCCGCCGTCGGCACCTACCTGGCGGGCGCGGTGCCGGTGCTGATCGCGCTGACCCGGTCGCCGGCGACCGCGCTGTGGGTCCTGCTGTTCATCGTCGCCTACCAGCAGGTGGAGAACTACCTGCTGCAGCCCCGCATCACCGCCCGGACCCTCGACATGCACCCGGCGGTCGCGTTCGGGCTCGTCCTGGCCGGCGTGGCGATCGCCGGACCGGTCGGCGCGCTGGTCGCGCTGCCGTTCGGGGCGAGCGTGCAGGCGTTCGCCGGCGCCTACGTCCGCCGCTACGACGTCGAGGAGCACCCCCTCACCCGGACGGCGCCGCCCGAGCGCGCACGCCGGTGGTCGCTTCGCCGCAGCCGACGCCGCAAGTGACCGCGGGCTTTACCCCCACCAGGACGGACCCGGACCACATCGTCGACCATTGCCGTGGACGCGCCCGCCCCGCCGGGTTAGCGTGCCCGCAGAACCTTGATCAACCTGGCAGCTCGGGGGCGGAGGGAGCCGTCATGCACCTGCCCCGCACGCACCTGTCCCGCAACCATCCGCACCGCGAGCATCGGCACCGCGAGCATCCGGCCCGCCCGCCGGGGACCGGCCGCGCCCGGGCCGCCGTCGCGGGCCTGGCGGCCGCGGCGCTCGCCGCAGCCGC
>NZ_BAAAMR010000185.1:0-11676 GCF_039529375.1 Actinomadura napierensis | reverse complement strand
CGCGGGCGCGCCGCCGCCGGTCGGCGTCGGGCACCTGGTCCGCCGGCAGCACCGCCGTAGTGCCTTCCGGGCCACCGGACAGCGCGAACCCCGCCGCCCGCGCCGGCCCCGGAGCGGGCGGCGCGGCCTGCCCCTCGGGCTCCGGGATCAGCGTCGGCCCGGGAACCGGGGCGATCGGCTCGGTCGGCGCCCGCCCGCTCAGATCGTCCTGCCCGAGCGCCGCGGCCCCCGACTCCCCGCCCAGCCCGAAGCGCGTCCCCCGTCCCGGCGAAGCGTCCTCCCCGGCTGACGCGGACCGCCCGAAGGGTGCCGCCTGCCCGAACGGCGCGGCCTCCCCCAAGGGCGCGGCCTGCTCCGCCGACGTCACCTGCCCGAACGGTGCGGTCTGCCCAGATGATGTGGCGTCCCCGAAGGGCGCGGGTTGATCCGGCGATGTCGGTTGCTCAGGCGACGTGTCCTGACCGGTCGGCACGGCCTGCTCAGATGGCGTGGCCTGCTCGGGTGATGTGGCTCGCCCGAAGGGCGCGGGTTGAGCCGGTGAAGCCTGTGCGGGCGTGTCGGTCTCTGCCGGTGGCGTGGGCTGTGTCGCCGACGCGGGTTGGTCGGACGGGACGGGCCGTCCCGGCGAAGGCGGTGCGGTCTGCCCGGAGGACGGGTCGGGCTGTCCCGGCGCAGGCTCCGGGATGAGCGGGACCGGAGGCGGGGGCCAGGTGATGGGACGGTCCGGCCGGGCCGCCGGGGGCGGCTGCGGGGCAGGGGCGGCCGGTGCGGGGTCCTCTGGCTGCCGACGATCCTTCCTGCGGCGCGGAACGACCCGCATCGTCACCTCCCCGGGCTGACAAGATCTGGAACAGTCTTTCAGGACGGGACGGTGTCCCGCATCGTGTCGCGGCCGAACCCGGCCAACGATCGCGGATTGCTCGTCCCGTGATGAACACTGCCCCGTCCGGACGGGTCCGAAGCGCGGAAAGCCCGTCCCCGCGAGCGGGCGGGGACGGGCTCTCCGGAAAGCGGGCGGCACCTCAGTCGATGCGCCAGGTGTCGCCGCTGCCGAGCAGGGCGCCGAGGTCGCCCTTGCCCTGCGTCTCGACGGCCTCGTCGAGCTGGGCGCGCATCAGCTCGTCGTAGGACGGGCGGTCGACGTTGCGGAAGATGCCGATCGGGGTGTGCTCGAACGCCGGCTGGTCCAGCCGCGTCAGCGCGAACGCCATCGACGGGTCCGGGTTCGTGGCGTCGTGCACCGCGATGTCCGACGCGGGGACGTCCGCGACGTTCACCACCTCGAACGAGCCCGACGGCGCCCGGCGCAGCGCCTTCTGCCGGTCGGCGCCGAAGACGATCGGCTCGCCGTCCTCGAGGCGGATCGTGATGTCGTCGCGGACGGCGGCGTCCTTGAGCGGCTCGAACGCGTTGTCGTTGAAGATGTTGCAGTTCTGGTAGATCTCGACCAGCGCGGTGCCGCGGTGCTCGGCGGCGGCGCGCAGCACCGACTGCAGGTGCTTGCGGTCGGAGTCGATGGTGCGGGCGACGAAGGTGCCCTCCGCGCCGATCGCCAGCGACAGCGGGTTGAAGGGGGAGTCCAGCGAGCCCATCGGCGTCGACTTGGTGATCTTGCCGACCTCGGAGGTGGGCGAGTACTGGCCCTTGGTCAGCCCGTAGATCCGGTTGTTGAACAGCAGGATCTTCAGGTTGACGTTGCGGCGCAGCGCGTGGATCAGGTGGTTGCCGCCGATGGACAGCGAGTCGCCGTCGCCGGTGACGACCCACACCGACAGGTCGGGGCGGGAGGTGGCGAGGCCCGTCGCGATCGCGGGCGCGCGGCCGTGGATCGAGTGGAACCCGTAGGTGTTCATGTAGTACGGGAACCGGGACGAGCAGCCGATGCCGGAGATGAACGTGATGTTCTCGCGCCGCAGCCCGAGTTCGGGCAGGAAGGACTGGACGGCCGCGAGGATCGCGTAGTCACCGCACCCGGGGCACCAGCGCACCTCCTGGTCGGTCTTGAAGTCCTTCATCGTCTGCTTGGCGTCGGTCTTGGGGACCAGCGACAGCAGGCTCTTCCCGTTGCCGTTCACGGCGCCGTTTCCGTTGGTGTCACTCACTGTCGATCACTTCCTGGATCACGTCCTGCAGCTCCTCCGACTTGAACGGCAGGCCACGGACCTGGTTGTAGCCGATCACGTCGATCAGCAGCCGTCCGCGCAGCAGCATCGCCAGCTGGCCGAGGTTGATCTCCGGGACGATGACCTTGTCGTAGGAGCGCAGCACCTCCGGCAGGTTCGCGGGGAACGGGTTGAGGTGCCGCACGTGCGCCTGGGCGACGTCGCGGCCCTCCGCCCGGACGCGCCGGACCGCGGCCGAGATCGCGCCGTAGGTGCCGCCCCAGCCCATCACCAGGACGCGGGCCGCGCCGGACGGGTCGTCCACGGCGAGCGGGGCGACGTCGTTCGCGATCCCGTCGACCTTGGCCTGCCGCAGCCGGACCATCGTGTCGTGGTTCGCCGGGTCGTAGGAGATGTTGCCGGTGACGTCGGCCTTCTCCAGGCCGCCGATCCGGTGCTCCAGCCCCGCGGTGCCCGGGATCGCCCAGGGGCGCGCCAGGGTCTGCGGGTCGCGCCGGAACGGTTCGAAGCCCTCCTGCGACGGGGCGGCGAAGTCCGGCTCGATCGTCGGCAGCGACGCCACGTCCGGCAGCCTCCACGGCTCGGAGCCGTTGGCGAGGTAGCCGTCCGACAGCAGGATGACGGGCGTGCGGTACTTCACCGCGATGCGGGCCGCCTCGAGCGCCGCGTCGAAGCAGTCCGAGGGGGACTGCGGCGCGACCACCGGGACGGGCGCCTCGCCGTTGCGGCCGTACATGGCCTGCAGCAGGTCGGCCTGCTCGGTCTTGGTCGGCAGGCCGGTGGACGGCCCGGCCCGCTGCACGTCGATGACCAGCAGCGGCAGTTCCGTCGCGACCGCGAGGCCGATCGTCTCGCTCTTCAGCGCGACGCCCGGCCCGGACGTGGTGGTGACGCCGAGCGACCCGCCGAACGAGGCGCCGAGCGCCGCGCCGACCGCGGCGATCTCGTCCTCGGCCTGGAACGTCCGGACGCCGAACCGCTTGTGCTTGGACAGCTCGTGCAGGATGTCGGACGCGGGGGTGATCGGGTAGGAGCCGAGGTAGACCGGCAGCCCGCTCTGCACGCCCGCGGCGACGATGCCGAGGGACAGCGCGGCGTTGCCGGTGATGTTGCGGTACAGGCCGGCGTCGTGGTCGGCCGGCTTGACCTCGTACTGCACCGAGAAGGCCTCGGTGGTCTCGCCGTAGCTCCAGCCCGCCTGGAACGCGGCGATGTTGGCCTTCATGATCTCGGGCTTCTTGGCGAACTTCTTCTCCAGGAAGCCGACCGTCCCCTCGGTGGGGCGGTGGTACAGCCACGACAGCAGCCCGAGCGCGAACATGTTCTTCGCGCGCTCGGCGTCCTTCTTGGAGATGTCGTAGCCCTCGAGCGCGGTCACCGTCATCGAGGTGAGCGGCAGCGCGTGCACCCGGTACTCGTCGAGCGAGCCGTCCGTCACCGGGTCGGCGGCGTAGCCGACCTTGGCGAGGTTGCGCTTGCTGAACTCGTCGGTGTTGATGATCAGGTCGGACCCGCGGGGCAGGTCCGCGACGTTGGCCTTGAGCGCGGCCGGGTTCATCGCGACCAGCACGTCGGGCGCGTCGCCCGGGGTCAGGATGTCGTGGTCGGCGAAGTGCAGTTGGAAGCTCGACACGCCGGGGAGGGTCCCGGCGGGGGCGCGGATCTCGGCCGGGAAGTTCGGCAGCGTCGACAAGTCGTTGCCGAACGCCGCCGTCTCCTGGGTGAAGCGGTCGCCGGTCAACTGCATCCCGTCACCGGAGTCCCCGGCGAAGCGGATGATGACGCGGTCGAGCTGCTGGACCTGTTTGGTCACAGAGGAAGACCTCCTCGACGCGCAGCACCCGTCCTGGGGGAGGCGCCCAGGATCATGATGCTACTAAGGCTTACCTTCATGGTATGTCCGGGATGGAATGCTGGTCTCGGGGATCGGGCCGCTCAGCGGTGCGGTGGCGACGGGCGTGCGGCCCGGTGCCGTCCGCCGCTCGGCGTCCGCTGGTGGTGGCCGTGGTCTGAGAGGCGCAGACCGCGGCCGTCGCTCCGCCCGTCATGTGCGACATCCCGCCCTCAGGGAGGTCATGACCCCGTATCACAAGGGTTATCACCTCAGGCGGAAGATCACGCGTCCCGGTTGGATTCGGGCGGGTCCTAACCGGTGCTACGAACCGGACTGGTCCCCGGGTTCAGCGCTGAACACAGGGAGCTGGCCAGCCGGCAGAGGTCGACGTGCAGCCGCCTCACCAGCCGGGCGGGATGGGCCGGGGAGCCGTCGCTCCCCGAGGGCACGGAGTTCACAGCCCGAAGTGTAGACAGGCTGAATTTCGTTCTGTTCCACCGCCCCCGGCGCCCGGCCGGGGCCTCAGTGCCCGCCCGCGCTGCCCGTGCGCGCCGCGTTCGGCCCGGACGGGGCGCCGCTCCCGCGCGGCGCGCCGCTCGTCCCCGGGGACGGGGAGCCGGTCGGCGTGTCCTTCACCACCTTGCTCCGCTCCCGGTCGAGCTTGGCCAGCAGCGCTTTGACGTCCGCCCGGGTCAGCGCCTCGCCGATCACCCGAGCCTGCGCCGAGTACGGGTACGAGCCGGGGTGGTCGAGCGCCGACTTCACCCACGTCCGCCAGGCCCGTCCCGTGACGGTGCAGGTCAGCACGAGCGACCGGTCGGACGGCACCGGGGCGGACGTGGCGCAGGACCCGAGCGGCGTGCCGCGGGTCGCGATCGCCGCGCGCAGCGCCGCGCGCGCTCCGTCCGGCACCGTGTCCGGCGACGACAGCGTCGCCGGGACCCGCACCGTGCAGCCCGCCGTGTTCTGGTCGCAGTCGACGAAGGTCAACCGGCCCGGGTCGAAGTGCAGGTTCGGGTCGGCGGCGCCGGCGAGCGCCTTCACGCGCGGCCGCATCCGGGCGAACAGCGTGGCGGGGTCCCCCAGGTCGGCGACGGTGAACCGGGCGCCGTCCGAGCCGGAGGCCTGCACGCTCAGCAGCCGGTACGGCGCCGCCGCCGACACCAGGTAGGTCGCGTCCTTGGTCGTGATCCTGTAGGCGCGGACGCCGTTGACGGTCTGGGTGGGCGGGTCCGCCGGGGCCTTGGTGAGCGATTCGGCGATCGCCTGCGCGCCCAGCACGTCGGGAACGTCGAAGCCCGGGACGGACGCGGGCGCCTTGGACCAGCGGCCCGCGAAGTTGTCGGGATGCGACCGCTCGCCCGCGTACTCGCGCCAGAACCCGAGGCCCGCCTTGATGTAGGTGTCGCCGTCCACCGCCACGACGTCGGCCTTCAGGGTCCCCGCCGTCAGCGTGCCGGCGGCCGAGCCCGCCGCCGTGACCTGCAGGTCGACCTGCACGAGAGCGCCGTTGGCGCCGGTCAGCGTCCCGCGGTAGCGGAACCCGGGGCCGGAGGTGAGTTCCCGTCCGGCCTTCAGTGCCCACGCCGCGGGCGCCGCCGAGGACGGCTTCGGGCGTGGCTTGCCGGGCCCGTCGTCGTCGGAGACGAACACCACGGCGACCGTCGCGGCCGCCGCCAGGACCACGGCGATCCCGGCGCCGGTCACCAGCCGCTTCTTCAGCTTCCCGCCCCGCGGCTGCGGCCCGCCGATTCCGGACGGCAGCGGCATGCCGGGAATTCCGGGCCCCTGCGGTGGTGGCCCGCCCGCGTCCCCCGGCCCATAGCCCTGGGATTCGAACGCGTCCTGCGGCGCGTAACCGCCTTGCGGCGCGTATCCGCCTTGGTTCGCGGACACCTCGTGCGCTGCGAAGTCGATCTGCGGGGCGTAATCGCTCTGTGGTGCGTAGTCGCCCTGAGGCGCGTAGGCGTCGTACGGGGCGTAACCGGCCTGGGGCGCCGTCTGCGCTGGGTGAGCGTCCTGCGGGCCGTAGCCGTCGTGCGGGGCGTAGCCGCCGTGCGCCGGGAATCCGCCCGGCGGGGTGGTGCCGTCCGAGGCCATGCCGCCGCCCGGGAGGACGAGACCGTCCGCGACCGTGGTCTCGGGGTGCGGCGGGGCGGGGGCGGGCGAAGGCGGGCCGCCGGCGACGAGGACGTCGTCCGGTGCGGGCCGGGCAGGTCTGGACTCCGGAGAAGGGTCGTCCTGATCAGCGCTCACAAGCCCTAAGAATGCCCGACGACGCGAGCGGTCGGACCGGAAAACACGCATCGCCGGGCATACCGCCGCATGGGCGAGGGCGGCCGGCCTCCGCGCCGACCGCCCTCACCTGCGGTGTCACTCGCTGTCGAGACCGCTCTGCAGCGAGGCGACCTCCGACGCCGTGGCGCCGATCACCTTGTACTGGGCGTGCTTGTAGAAGGTGCCGCCGGTGGCCTTGGCCCAGCTCTGCCAGGCGGAGGTGGCGACGCGGCAGCTCGCCCACACCGAGCTGCTGCTGTTGATCGTGATCGTGTCGGTGCAGTTGCCGAGGTCCTTGCCGGTCAGCGTGCCGGCGGTGATGTTGAACCGCACGTCGACCGTGATCGGCGTGGACGCCCCGTACGGCGGCCGGATCTTGGCCTCGACGGTGCAGCCGGAGTTGCTGTTGCAGCCGCCCTTCTTCCACTCGTCGACCGTGGGGCGCGCCGACGCGTCGAAGGAGTCCTTCAGCTCGCCCATGCTGGTGCGCATGTTGGAGAGGACCGTGGACGCCTCGGACGAGGACTTCGGCGTGACGTCCAGCGAGACCCGCGGCGTGGTCGCCTCGTAGCGCAGCAGCTCGGCGTCGTCGGAGTCGGTGATGTAGAGGGTCGAGGTGAAGGTGCTGAACTTCAGCGCCTTCTTACCGGACCACGTCGTCTTCAGCGGCTTGACCTTGGCGGTGGCGGCCGCGCGGAGCTTGGCCGCCAGCGCGGTCGGCGACAGCTCGTTCTTGAAGTCGATGTCGAGCTTGTCGGCGCTCATCCGGCCCCACTGCTGGCCGCTCTTGAGGTAGTACGGCGAGCCCTCGACGTTGTCGATCTGGTCGCGCCAGTACGCCTGGTCGGCCTTCACGAACAGCTTGCCGTCCGCCGACAGCAGGGTGACGTTGTCGGTGTTCCAGGTGACCGGGCCGGTGGCGCGGCCGCCCTTGGTGACGTCCAGCTGGCCCTGGATGCTGTCGGCGCCGCCGCCGAAGTTGCCCTTCAGGCCGACCGCGCGCTCGGCGGCCATGGAGTCGGCCGCGGCCCGCAGCTTCTCCTCGGGCGACTTGCCGCCGCCCTTGGACGCCAGCACGAACACCACGGCACCGATGATGAGGATCACCACGACGGCGCCGCCGGCCAGTGCGGCGATCAGCGGTCCGCTGCTGCGCTTGGGCGGCGGGGGCATGCCCGGGCCCATCGGGGCGCCGGGAGGGGGCGGGAAGAACGGCGGCGGCGTGCCCGGGCCGCCGTACCCGCCGGGGGGCGGCGGCGGAGCGCCGGGACCGCCCTGCCCGTATCCGGGACCGCCCTGCCCGTATCCGGGATCGCCCGGAACGCCCTGGCCGCCCGGGTAGCCGGGGCCGCCCGGACCAGGGGAACCGCCGGGCCCCGCGGGCGGCGGTGGAGGCGGCCAGGAGGCACCGCCCGGGTTCTCCCAGCCCGGGTTCGGCGGAGGGTTGCTCATCCGGTCACGTCCTTCCAGGTCAACTGACCCCAATGCATCCTCTAGTGTGCAGCAAAACGATGACATTGTGATCCTCCGCGGTGGAGGTACGACGCCACACTCTGCACGTCCCCTTCGGGGATACTTGCTTGGACGCGGACGGGAGGGTGGCGGTGCATAACTATTTCGACTCATATGTCGGGCTTGCCGCGCTGCTGATCGCGGGCGGCGGGATCGTCGGCGGCGGCCTCGCCGCGAACCGGATGCTCCGTCCGCACCGCCCGACTGTGGAGAAGCTCACCACGTACGAGTGCGGCGTCGACCCGGTGGGGGACGGCTGGGCGCACTCCTACATCCGCTACTACGTGTTCGCCTACCTCTACGTGGTCTTCGCGGTGGACGCGGTGTTCCTCTTCCCCTGGGCGACGGTCTTCTCCGCCCCCGGCTACGGCGCCACCACGCTCGGCGAGATGTTCGTCTTCCTGGCGTTCCTGGCCGTGGGGCTGCTCTACGCGGCCAAGAAGGGCGTCCTGTCCTGGACCTGAGGCCCCGGCGGGCCTTCCCCGGGCTGTAACAATGCTTGCGTGGGCACCATCGATCTACCGCCGCCGAGCGTCGGACCCCTGTCGCGGCTCGCGCCCAAGCCGGTCAAGTTCGTGCTCAACTGGGGCCGCCGCTACTCGCTGTGGGTGTTCAACTTCGGCCTGGCCTGCTGCGCGATCGAGTTCATCGCCACCTCGATGAGCAGGCACGACTTCATCCGGCTCGGCGTCATCCCGTTCGCGCCCGGCCCCCGGCAGGCCGACCTGATGGTCGTGTCCGGGACCGTCAGCGACAAGATGGCGCCCGCCGTCCGCCGGCTCTACGAGCAGATGCCCGAGCCCAAGTACGTGATCTCGTTCGGCGCCTGCTCGAACTGCGGCGGCCCGTACTGGGACTCCTACTGCGTGACCAAGGGCGTCGACCAGATCATCCCGGTGGACGTCTACGTGCCGGGCTGCCCGCCGCGGCCCGAGGCGCTGCTGCAGGGCATCGTCCACCTGCAGGAGAAGATCGCCGCCGAGTCGCTCGGCGACCGCTACGACGGCGGCGACGCGGTGAGCCCGCCGCCCGCGCCGCGTCCGTTCTCGGCCACCGTCCTGCGCCGCCCCCTCCAGCCGCCGCCCGCCGACCCGCCCGCGCCTGGTCCCGGCGAGGTTCCCGAGGCCGCCGCGGACGCGACGCAGCCCGTCCCGCCGCCGGTCGACCGCGTGCCCGGCACGGAAGAGCACGCCGCCGACCCGACCCGCTCGCTTCCTCCCGCCGAGCCGGCGGCCGAGGCCGGTGCCGCCCGTCCGGACGACGAGACCCAGCCCGTGCCGGCCGTGGAGCCGGAGCAGAAGCGCGACGACGCGCCGCCCGGGGAGCCGGAGGCGGGGCCCGCCGACGACGCGCCGCCCGCAGAGGGGGCGACCCGTCCGCTGCCGCCCGTGGAGCCGCACGACGAGACGCGGCCGGTTCCGGCCATCGAGGACGAGCCGCCGGGCGAACCGGCCGAGCGGCCGCCGCACGAGCACGACCCGTCGATCGTCCCGGGGCTCACCGACGACGGGAACGACGACGAGATCGGCCGGAACCGGTGAGCGCCCCGGCGGAGCTGGTCGCCGCCTGGACGGACCGGTTCGGCGGCGACGTGACGACCGAGGAGACGACCGGCGGGCTGGCGGTCGGCGTGCCGGCGGACCGGTGGGTGGAGGCGCTCGCCTTCGCCCGCGACGACCTGGCCTGCGGCTTCTTCGACTGGCTGACCGGCGTCGACGAGCTGGACGAGGGCTTCGCCGTCGTCGTCCACGTGTACTCGCTGGAGCGGCGGCACCATCTGCTCGTTCGGACGCGGGTGCCGAGGGACGCGCCGTCCCTGCCGACCGCGACGGGCGTCTACCGGGGCGCGGCGTGGCACGAGCGGGAGACGGCCGAGATGTTCGGCATCGTGTTCGAGGGCCACCCGAACCTCGTTCCGCTGCTGCTGCCGGACGGCTTCGAGGGGCATCCGCTGCGCAAGGACTTCGTGCTGGCCGCGCGGGTGGCCAAGCCGTGGCCGGGGGCGAAGGAGCCGGGCGAGTCGGGGCACGGCGCGCCGAGCCGCCGCCGCGTCCGCCCGCCCGGCGTGCCCGACGAGGGTCCGTGGGCGGAGGTGGCGGAGCGCCGGCGTCCCGCTCGCCCACGGGAGGAGCCGGGCCCGGATGCTTGAGATCATCGGCAAGCTGGTGCTGGTTGCGGCGGCGTTCGCGCTGCTGCCCCTGCTCGTGGGGCAGGCCGAGCACAAGGTGATGGCGCACATGCAGGGCAGGCTCGGCCCGATGTACGCGGGCGGCTTCCACGGCTGGGCGCAGCTCGTCGCGGACGGCGTGAAGTTCGCGCAGAAGGAGGACGTGGTCCCGCGCGACGCCGACCGGTGGGTGTTCAAGCTGGCGCCGGGCGTCGCGCTCGTCCCGTACCTGCTGGTCCTGATCGTGGTGCCGATCGGCCCGGGCGGGCAGGTCGCGCTGGACCTCGGCGTCGGGGTGTTCTTCGCGCTCGCGGTGATGGGCGTCGGCGTGATCGGCGCGATCATGGCGGGCTGGGCGAGCGCGAACAAGTATGCGCTGCTCGGCGGGATGCGGGTCGCGGCGCAGCTGATGTCCTACGAACTGCCGATGGTGTTCGCGGCGTCGTCGGTGGCGATGGCGGCGGGCACGCTGTCGATGCAGGGCATCGTCGGGGAGTGGCGCTGGTGGTGGCTGCCGTGGCAGGCGATCGGCGCCGTGGTGTTCTTCGTCGCGGGCCTCGCCGAGCTGCGCCGCCCGCCGTTCGACATGCCTGTCGCCGACTCGGAGATCATCTTCGGCCCGTACACCGAGTACGGCGGGCTGCGGTTCGCCCTGTTCATCCTGGCGGAGTACGCCGGGATCGTGGTGCTGTGCGCGCTGACGACCGTGCTGTTCCTGGGCGGTTGGAAGGGCCCGTTCCTCAACACCGAGCTGGGCTGGCTCTGGACGATGATCAAGGTCGCGGTGCTGGCGTTCTGCGTCATCTGGCTGCGGGTCAGCTACCCGCGGATGCGCGAGGACCAGCTCCAGAAACTCGCGTGGGCGTGGCTCGTCCCGCTGTCGCTGGCGCAGCTCGCGCTGACCGGCGTCCTCAAGGTCGCCTTCGCCTGAGCGTCCGCGCGGTCGGCGGTCACGGCAGGAAGATCGTGTACTCGGCGAGCTGCGGCGTGATCGTGGGCGGCAGGTCGCAGTCCACGGCCATCTCCTCCACGGAGACGAACGTGCCGTGCTCGTCCCGGTGCCGGACGACCCGCTCGGCCAGCTCGTCCGTCATCCCCGGCAGCGCGGCGACGATCTCCACGGGGGCGTGGTTGACGTCGACGAGGCCGCCGTCGTCGTAGGCCCGGGGCACGTCCGGGCGGCCGATCCGCAGCTCGTGCGCGAGCGCCGGGTCGTCGGCGGCGATGGCGCGGGCGTCGGCGCGCAGGCTCCGCCGGTACTTGGCGTACTCGACGGCGTTCTCGTTGTGGTGGCTGCGCGGGGCCTCGCGGGGGTACACGTTCCGGCGGACGGCGAAGGCGTGCGCGGTGCCCACGGGCCACAGCGTCAGCAGCAGGATCGTGCCGAGCGCGACCAGCAGCACGTTCCCGGTGTCGAGGGCGGCCAGGACCGCCGCCAGGCCGAACCCGTAACCGGCCGCGGTGGCCCCGTAGTTCCACGATCCGCGCTTGGCGGCGGCGTAGAGGAACGTCACGGGCGTCGCGAAACCGAACGTGAGGAACGGCAGGAGCGCCCACAGGACGCCGGCCGGCTGCGGAGGCGGCGGCGGGACCGGCGGCACCGGACGCAGCGGCGGCACCGGATATCCCCCCGACCCCCAGCCCGGAGACCGGTCCGGCCGGTCGACCGCTGACCCCGGGCCCGGAGGACGCGGCGGGACGGCGGGACGCGGCGGCGTCGGCGGACGCGGCGCGGCGGGCGGGCGCGGTGCCGCCGGCGGACG
>NZ_BAAAMR010000184.1:0-12232 GCF_039529375.1 Actinomadura napierensis | reverse complement strand
CCGTACCCCCCGCTTCTCCTGCTCCCCCCCCTCCCCCTCCCCCCCCCCTTCCGGGCGCGGGAGACCCGGCGGGCGGACGCGGCGGCCGGCGGCGGCCTGCGCGACGCGCTGCGCGTCCCCGAGGCGCGCAGGCGGCGGTTCCTGACGGTCGTCGTGCCGCTGGCGCCGTGGGTGTTCGCCTCCGCGGCCGTCGCCCTGGCCTACCTTCCGGGCCAGGTCGAGGACCGTCTCGGCGGGTACGCGCTCGTCTACAGCGCGGCCGTCGCGGCGCTGGCGTCCGCGGCCGGGATCGCGGTGCAGCCGCTCGCCCGCCGCGCCCGCACGCCGCAGCGGCTCCGCACGGCCGCGATGGGCCTCGTCATCGCCGGAATGCTGGTCGCGGCGGGCGCCGCCGCCGCGACCAGCCCCTGGCTGGCGGTCGCTGCCGCGCTGGTGCTCGGCGCGGGCTACGGGTCCTGCCAGGTGTGCGGGCTGCAGGAGGTGCAGCGGCTCGCCCGCCCGGACCGCCTCGCCGCGCTGACGTCGGTCTACCAGGCCGTCTCCTACCTCGGCTTCGCGGTGCCGTTCCCGCTGGCCGCCGCCGGACGGCTCGCCCCGCCGGCCGTCCTGCTGCTGATCACCGCCGGGCTCGCCGTGCTGACTCTCGTGATCCCGATACTCGCCGGGACGGCGGGCGGCCCTGCCACCGCGAGCCGCCGACCGCCGACCGCTCAGCCGGAACCGGCCGCCGCCCGGAACGTCCGGCGATAGGAGTCCGGTGAGACGCCGAGGGCGCGGCTGAAGTGCCGCCGGAGCGTGGCGGCCGTGCCCATCCCGGTCCGGTCGGCGATCAGGTCGATGCCGTCGTCGGTCGTCTCCAGCAGCTCCTGGGCGCGCTGGACGCGCTGGGCGTGCAGCCACTGCAGCGGCGTCGTCCCGGCGACCGCGTTGAAATGCCGGGCCAGGTTGCGGGAGCTCATCCCGGCGCGGCGCGCGAGATCCTCGACGGTCAGCGGCTCGTGCAGCCGGGCGAGCGCCCACGGGAACAGCTCCGCCAGCGGCTCGTCCCGCCCGGCCGTGACGGGCGCCGGGATGTACTGGGCCTGCCCGCCCGGACGGTGCGGCGGGACGACCAGCCGCCGCGCCAGGTCGTTCGCGACGGCCGCGCCGTGGTCGAGCCGGACGATGTGCAGGCACAGGTCCATGCCCGCGGCCTTGCCGGCCGACGTCATGACCGTCCCGTCGTCGATGTAGAGCACGCCCGGATCGACGTCGACGCGCGGGTACAGCTCCGCCAGCCGCGCCGCGTGCATCCAGTGCGTCGTGGCGCGCCGCCCGTCCAGCAGCCCGGCGGCGGCGAGGACGAAGGCGCCGGTGCAGATCGACACCACCCGGGCGCCCGCCTCGTGCGCGTGCCGGACCGCCGCGACGAGATCGGCGGGCGGCTCTTCCAGGACGTTCCGGCACGCCGGGACGATGACCGTGCCTGCGGCGGCGAGCCCGTCCAGCCCGTCCGGGGCGGTCACCTGGAACCAGCCGCCGAGCCGGACGGACGCGGGGGCGCACACGGTCAAGTCGTACCAGGGGTCGGCCAGCCCGCGGTCCACGCCGAACACCTCGCAGGGGGCGGCGACCTCGAACAGCGTGATCCCTTCGCTGACGGCGAGCGCGACCGTGGCCATGTCCGGAATCGTACGCCCATGTCCATGTCGGACACAGCGCATCCGGCCCCGTGCCCGTGCCGGGGACGCCGGGGCGCCCGGCCGGCCTGCGGGTGGAAGGGCCGGCCGGGCGCGCGCGGTCCGGTTCTCGGGCGGCGCCGGTGCGGGGCTCAGCTGCGGGGGCGCCTTCCGGGCCCGTCCCCCTCGCCGCGCGCCTCCTCGTCCCGGGTGACCTCGACGCGCTCCTTGCGCAGCTCGCCCCGGACGGTCTGCTCGTCCCGCACCTGCTCGGTGCGGACGCGGACCCGCTCGACAGGGACGGTCTCCTTGTTCACGACCGGGACGTCCTCGTAGAGGATGATCTCCACGTCGTCCTCGGTGACGTTGACCTTCATGTCGGGCTGACCGTCCCGGATCGGCTCGCGGTCGATCTTGATCTCCTCGTGGGTGACCGGCACGGTCCGCTCGACCATCTCGGTCTCCACCCACTTGCGCACGTGCACGCGGCCCGCCTCGTGCCGCTCGGTGCCGATGTGCAGCCGCTCCTCGGACCGGGTGACCTCGGTCATCGGCGCGCCCGGCTGCCCGGGCAGCGGCTCGCCGCGCCCGCCGCGCTCGGGACGCACGGCCATCCCGGCCGCGCCCGCCGTGCCGGCCGCGCCCGCCGTCTCGCCGGCGCCCTTGGTGCCGCTGGTTCCCGCGGTGCCGGTCGTGCCGGCCATGCCGGACGGCGCCTTGCCCTCGGCACCGGTCGTGCCCTGCGCGGACGGGCCGGTCTCGCCCGTGCCCGTACGGCGGTCCGCGTCGCCCTCGGCCGTGCCCGTGCCTTCGCCGCCCTCCGTGCGGCGGCCGCTCGGCGGGCGCACGCCGTAGTGCCGGTAGAGGTCGACGATCTGCGCGTGCGACAGATGCTCGTCGGCGTTCACGTTGGGCGCGCCCTTGATCGTTTCCTTGTCGTAGGGGACCTGCAGCATGTCCTGGGCCTTGCGGGCGCCGGACAGCGGCACGAAGCTCTCGCGCATCCCGAACCATCCGGTGTGCACGGTCACCCACTCCGGCGCGCCGGAGTCGTCGTTGAGGTAGACCTGCTTGACCGTGCCGACCTTGGTGCCGTGGGTGTCGGTCACGCTCATGCCCATCAGTTCCCGCACCTGTGTCTGCGTCTGCACGTTGAACACCCCCGAGTTGCCTGATTACCTCCTGATTTTTCCCCATCGCACTCCGGTAAACGCGTTTACCCAATGATGAACGGCGATTTGCCCAAGCCTTACCGGCTGCCGCCGGGACGCCGCGGGCGCCCTCCGGCCGCCGCGCCGACGTTTTCCGGAAGATGCGCAGATGCCCGTCTATTCGACAAGGGCGCTATTCGCAACGTGGTGATCATTTTAGGCTGCGCCCGTTTGCCTTTTCCGGCGCCGCGAAAGACTCACGGCTGGAGCGCGAAGGGCCGCACCGCAGCAGCTGGACCGACACATCGGAGAAATGGCATGGACGACGTCTCGCCCGCCGGACGCGGGCGGCGCACCGGCGCACTGTGCACCACGGCGCTGGGCGCCGCCGCCGCCACGGCTCTGTCCTGCGCGGTCACCGCGGGACCGGGCACCGCACTGGCCGCCCGGCGCCCGCCCGTCTGGTGCAAGCCCGGCGGGGCCCTTTCCGCGCGGGCGATGCCGCAGAAGGTGCGGATGTCCGACTGCGACCTGCGCGGCCGGGTCGTGCGCGGCGAGAACGGGCTCGCCGCGGCGGTCCCGTCCGACGGCACCTCGGTGACCGCGCACGCGCTGGGCACCGACGGCGCGTCCGAGCTGCGCATCCGGGTGGACGAGCGGAAGGGCGAGGTCACCGTCACCACCGTGGGGACGCGGGTCCCGCAGGGCCGGCCGCGGCAGTTCCGCGCGCCGCTCGACCCCTGCAAGGACGGCACCTACCAGCGGGAACCGAGCAAGTGGCCGAAGGGCGCCACGATCGAGTGGCACTACTACGCGGGAACCGCCGGACTGCCCATGTCGGGCGTGTCGACCGGGATCTCCAACGTGTTCAACGCCGCGACCGACTGCAATTCCGCCCGGAAGTTCACGCCGCCGCCGGACGTCTCGGAGAAGTACGCCGGCGAGACGGGCACGGCCCCGAACGTGACCACCGAGGCCACCTGCGGCGACCGGGACGGGACGAACGTGTCCGGCTGGGAGGCGATGCCGGCCGCCGAGCCGGAGATCCTGGCGGCCACCTGCACCTGGTACCGGGGCTCAACGACGATCGAGAGCGACACGGCGCTCCAGGCGCAGGGCAAGAAGTGGTGGCCGGGCCCGCAGGACGGCTCGTCCTGCCCGGCGGGCAGCTACGACGCCGCGGCCGTCACGACGCACGAGGCGGGCCACATGCTCGGCCTCGGGCACGTCGAGGGGTCGCAGCACTCCGCGCTCACCATGGCGCCGACCGTCGCGGCCTGCGTCGACGACCCGGCCACCCTCGGAAAGGGCGACTACGACGGGCTCATCGCCCTTTACGGCGGCCGCACTTCGACGGCATAGCCGTCATTTCTTCATCTTGCCGACGACGACGATGCGCCGCCGGTCCGAGCCCTTCGGGGTGCAGCTGATGAGCGTGACGTACTGACCGTCCGGCGCCTTTCCGGGCTTGAACGGCACGGGTTCCAGCGCGCGCCGGTCGGTCGGCCTGATGACGTGCCTTCCGCGCACCCGGTACACGTAGGTCCTGTGGTGCGCCTTGAGGACGATCCGGTCGCCGCGCCGCATGGCGTCCAGCCTGCCGAACGGGTGCTTCCAGGTGGTGCGGTGCCCCAGCAGGACGATGTTGCCGAGGCGTCCGGGAAGGGCCGTCCGCGGGTAGTGCCCGACGCCCTGGCTGAGCACCCGCTCCGAGACGCCCTCCCGCACCTTCATCGCCAGGTGCATCCGCTTGATCCCGATGGTCGCGATCACCTTGCCGGTCTTCGACCGGGCGGCGGCCGGCGCGGCCGGCGCGGCACTCGCGGGCGGCGTCCCTACAGCGGCCACGCAGCCGGCGGCGAGAAGGCCCGCCGCGGGCAGCGCCCGGACCCGGGCGCGGAACGTTCTGTCGATCATGGTCTCCGTCTCCTGAACTGTCTCCGTCTCCTGCGGTCCCGGGAGCCGGACGGCGCCGCCCGCACGGGAGGGCGGCGCCGTCCGGACGCGGGAAGGGGGCGGCACGTCTGCCGCCCCCTTCACCGGCTGCCCCGGCGGTCCGGATCGTCATCCGGGCCGGCCGCGGCTCAGTTGGTCAGCGGGGTGCCGAGCTTGACCGGGACCTGGTTGCCCTGCGGCAGCTGCGTGTCGGCCTTCCCCGGCGTCACGCTCGCGACCGGCTTGGCCACACGGGTGACCTTGCCCAGCAGCTCCTGCACGGCGGGCATGCCGTCGGCGCTGCGGTAGTCCGGGACCGTCGCGACGCGCTCGCTCGACCCGCGCAGGGTCGACGGCAGCTTGTGGTGCCCGGCCGCCGGACGGTGCTTGGCCGGCTTGTAGTGCTTCTTCTTGTGCGGCTTCTTCGGGGTGCGCAGCGTCGGCGGCAGCTTGTGGTGCTTGTGGCCGCCGCCGGTGATGACCGCGGCGCCGCCCTTGCAGCCCGCCTGCGCGATGCCGAGGACGGCGCCGATCGCGTTGCCGCACACGTTGATGGGCGCGGAGATCGGCGCGTACACCTGGTTGCCGCCCAGGATGCTCATGTTGCCGGACGTCTTCATGTCGGGCCGGTCGTCGCCCTTGCGCGCGACGACGGCGCCGCCCTTGCAGCCGGCCTGGGTGATCCCCCCGATGAGGGAGATCGCGTTGCCGCACACGTTCACCGGCACGGAGATCGGCGCGTAGACCTGGTTGCCGCCCAGGATGCTCATGTTGCCCGACGTCTGCATCTTCTTCCCGCCCTGACCGCCGCCGCCGCTCCAGGCGCCGTCCCAGGCGGCCATGCGGCCGTTGCCGGCGGCGTCGGCGGTCCCGGAAGCGGGTGCCGCCTGGCGCTCGCCGGGCGTCGCGGCCCGGCCGCCGGTGCGCTGGCCGCCGTCCCCGTCCTTGTTGATCACGGCGGAGCCGCCCTCGCAGCCGGCCCGCGCGATGCCGATGACGGCGCCGACGGCGTTGCCGCAGACGTCGACCGGGACGGAGATCGGCGCGTAGACCTGGTTGCCGCCGCCGATCGACATGTTGCCCGAGGTGTGCATGTCGCCGCCCTCGCGGCCGTGGCGCTCGACGGCCGCGCCGCCCTTGGAGCCGGCCTGGGCGATCCCGGCGACGGCGCCGACGGCGTTCCCGCTGGCCTCGATCGGTATCGAGATCGGCGCGTAGACCTGGTTGCCGCCGAGGATGCTGAGGTCGCCGCTCGTGGTGGAGTCCGCGAAGGCCGGGGCGCCGAGCCCGCTCGCCCCCATGGCGACGCAGCCCGCCGCGACGAGCGCGGCGCGGCCCGTGTTCCTTGCCCAGATGCGCATGGTGTTGCTCCTTCTTTCGGTGAATCGGTGAATCGGTGATGATCACTGCGTGCACCGTCCGGGTGAGCGCAGCGGGCAGCGGCCTGGCCAGGGCCGTGCCGTTGGGAGAAAAGATCGGTGGATGCGGGGGAGGCGGCCGTCCGGCCGGTACGGGCTCGCACGACGGACGCGTGCGGCAAGGGCCCGTACCGCGGAGGCGGCTTCCGGCCGGGGACGCGCGGGATCGCGCGGACGTCCGGCGGCGGGTGCTAGTCGGGGACGACCGAGGGACGGCCCGGGGCCGCCTTGTCGGTCAGCGCGGTCCGGTGGAACGCACCGGACGCGAGGGCGCGCGGCGCCTGCGGGTGCGCGGCGGCACCGAGGTCGGCGACGGGGCCGAACGGGTGGCCGCCGGACGGCGGCCCGCTGCGCGAGTTGCCGTCCTGCTCGGACGGCATCGCGGGAGCGCCGGGCACGCGGTGCCCGTCCCCGCACATCCGGCAGTGCCCGCCGGAGCGGTGGCCGCCGGACGACGCCTTCGCGCCGGCGTGGCGGGCCGTCTTGGAGGCCGCCGCGATCTGCGCGTGCGCCTTGCCGTGGGCCCTGGCGTGCGCGGCGCCGTCATGACGCGACGACGCGTGCGCCTTGTCCGGCTGCGCGCCGTGCGGCGCGGAGTGCGGGGCGGCGACGCCGTGCACGAGCCGGCCGACGCCGGAGCCGGACGTGCGGACGTCCGGGAGCCGCAGGTGCGACGTGCCGGTCGCATCGGCCGTCTTCTTCACCGTGGTGCCGACGGTCCGGACCACGCCGCGGGCCGCATGCCCGCCGTCGTGGACGGCGTCGTGCCCGCGCCCGGTGAGGTACGGGACCGGGCGCGATCCGGCCTCGCGGACGTCGCCGGCGACGGCGCCGGGCGTCCGGTCGGTGGGGCGTCCGTGCTCGAACCGGAAATGGCGGAGCGTGGAAAGCCCGTCCACATCGACCGGGCTCCATTGGGCGGACCGATCCGTTCCCGAACCCGTGTCATTGCGCGGTGATCCGCCTTGCGCGGCGTGCGCGGACTGGTTCATGGAACTGAGCGCGATCCAGCCGGCGAACGCGAATCCGGCAATGGCGGCCACGCGCACCAGAACGTTTCCGAGGGCACGCCGCCGCCCGTCGGGGCGGCTCGCCCCGTCGCGGATCGGTAGGCGTCGCACTGCGGAAACTCCTCGCTCCGGGCCCTCGCGGGGCCGTCGTCCGATGTCCGGTTCCTGGCCGGTCGGCATGACCGTAGCACCGCACCGGGCGCTTTCACCGAGGTGTCATCGGGCAGGTCGGCGCGTCTTTGCCATTGTTTACCCGGTCATGGAATCCGCTTTTCCCCGGCGCGTTCGCCGCCCCGAGAGCAGGCCGTTTAACTGGACTTCGCCCGAATTAGCGCGACTCGTCACCGGGCGTCCCCGGCCGCCCCGGCATCCGGTTTCCCCCGATGTCCGGGAGAAGCATGGCGCGCGGTATCCGATGCGCTACATTCGGTGACACGGTGGCCGTCTAGCCGAGGAGCCGACCGCATGCCCGACCCCTCGCCCGCGAACACGTGGCCCCGGCTGCCGCACCGGTTCCTTCCCCGGCCGGCCCGCCCGCGCCCGCCCGGCGCGCCCCGCGCGCGGCCGGTCCGCTACTCGGTCAGCCGCGAGGGCATCCGCGCCGTCGGCGGTTTCCGCAGGCCGGAGCGGATCCTCACCCGTACCCGGCCGGAGTGGACCCGCGCCTGGACGCTGTTCGCCCGGCTCGAATGGGCCATCGCCACGTCCCGGGTCGAGCGGGTCCGCCGCCGCGCCCACCCGCTCTGGCGCTGACACCAGCGGGCCCATCCGCAGGGCCCGTGAAACGCGGGCGCCGGTGGCGCGCCGCCTCGGCGCGCCACCGGCGTCGTCCCGTCCGGTGCAGGATCCTTCGACCGGAGAGATTCTTCTCCCGTGCCTTACCGGGCGTCCGTCTCCAGTGCCGGCGCGGTCGCGGGCCGTACCGGCGCCGCCGCCGGAGGCGTCCGGTGCACGATGTGCCGGGCGATCCGCTGGGCCGCGAAGCCCGCGCCGTGCACGAACCGCATCACCGGCCCGAACGTCGGCGCCGCCGCGAGCCCCGCGAAGTACAGCCCCGGCATCGAGGACTCGAAGTTCGCGCTGAGCACCGGCGCGCCGAGCCGGTTGTCCACCCGCACCCGCAGCTCCGGCGAGAGCATCGTCAGCCGCTCCACGTCCGGCACGAACCCGGTCGCCGCGATCACGTGCTCGGCCTCCACGACCAGCCGCCGGCCCGTCCGGTCGACGGTGGTGACCGCGATGACGTCGTCCTGCTCGACGGCCTTCACCAGCCGCCGGCCCGTCGACACGCGGATCCGCTCGTCCAGCCGGTCCCGCAGCCACCAGGACCCGGCCGGCGGCAGCGTCTCGCGGACCAGCCGCAGCCGGGTCCGCTCCGGCAGGTACCGGACGAGCCCGGGCCGCTGCGACCACACCCACGTCCGGTACCCGGTGCCGAGCCCGGACCGCGGGCCCTGGCGCAGCCGCTCGGGGAGGGTGCGGTGCTCCTTCGGCACCGTGTTCCAGTCGATCTCGCCGCGCCGCGCGATGACGTGCGGGTGCGCGCCCGCGTCGGCGAGCAGCACCGCCGTCTCCAGCGCGGACTGCCCGGCGCCGACGACGGCCACGTCCTTGCCCGCGAACAGGCTGAGGTCGCGGTGATCGCCGCTGTGCGAGACGAGCCAGGACGGCATCCCCGCCAGCTCGTCGGGGACGCGCGCGAACGGCCCGACGCCGACCGCCATCACGACCGCGCGGGTCGCGATCGTCTCGCCGGTGGACAGCGTCACCGCGTACCCGGACGGCGCGCCGCGCTCGACGCTCACCACCTGGACGGGCTCGGTGCCCGGCACGGCCTGCTCGGCGAACCAGCGGCCGTAGGCGACGAAGGTGTCCAGCGGGATGGGCCGGCCGAGCCGCCAGTCCGGGTGGCGGTCGGTGAAGCGCAGGCCCTCCTGCGGCGCCCCGAGGTTCGAGGCGAACGGCTCGGACTTCAGGTGCATGCCCTCGGGCATGCTGGTGGCCCAGTACTCCATGGGCGTGCCGATGACCCGCACCCCCAGCCCGAGGTTCTGCAGGTGCGCGGCGGTCGACAGGCCGTAGGGCCCGGCGCCGACGATGACGACGTCGCTGACCGAATCGGTCATTTCTCGTTCCCCCGATGTGTGTGTCAATGCGTGTGGAAGGGCCGCCCGCGGGCGGAGGCGCCGCCTCAGGACGGGCGCGGGACCCGCCGCCGGGCCACGCGCAGCACGCTCTGCCGGCCCATGGCCAGGAACGGCGGCAGGTCGTCGCCCGCGTACCAGGCCAGCTCGTCGGCCTGGCGCAGCGGGCGGAGGGTCCCCGCGCGCAGCAGCGGACGGCCGATCGTCTGCTGCAGGTAGTGGTTCTCCACCAGCAGCCGGCGGCCGAACGCCGGCAGCGCCGGCGGGACGTCGCGCCCGGACTGGTCCAGGTGCAGGACGCGGACGAGGTCGAGCCCGCGCCGGTCGGTGAACAGCCGGAACTGCGCACCGATCCGCGGGTTGAAGTCGAGCAGGTGGTAGGCGCCGGTCCCGGCGTCGAACCGGAAGTCCAGGTCGACCAGCCCCCGGCAGCCGAGCGTCCGGACGATCTGGACCGCGAGCCGCTCCAGCTCCGGGTTGCGCGCCCACTCCCCCGCGATCGTGTGGCCGGCCTGCGGCGGATGCGCCAGGTGCTTGCGGCCGGTGGCGCCGAACAGGCAGTCCAGCGACGCGTCGAAGTAGCCCTGGAAGAACCAGTCGCCGCCGGCCTTCGGGATGCGCCGCTGCAGGATCAGCGGGCCCGCGTCGCCGTGCGGGTCGCGCCGGAGCCCGGCCGCGAACAGCCGGTACGCCTCGTCCAGCGTGTGCGCGACGGTGGTGCTGCGCATGCCGGGCGGCAGCCGCCACGGCCGCGCCCATTTCGCGATCAGCGGCAGGCCGAGCTCGGCGGCGGCGTCCTCGACGTCGGCGGCGCTGCGCGGCGTGCGGCTCTGCGGGCACGGCACGCCGTGCTCCCGCAGCGCCGCGATGAGCTGCGACTTGTCGGCGACGCGGCGCGGGACGCCCGGGTCCTGGTGCGGGAAGGCGAACGCGGGCGCGAGCGCCTCGGCGTGCTCGGCGACGAACAGCGCGCCGGCGTCGTCGACCGGCAGCAGCAGCGCCGGGCGGCCGATCCGCTCGGCGATCCCGTGCAGGTGGCGGAGCAGCTCGGCGGGCCGTTCGGCGGGCGGCGCCCACGGGTGCCCCCGGTACAGGTAGCGCGACCGGGCGGCCGGGCTGGCGCGGCCCTCCAGGATGGCGTGCACCGGCACCCCGGCGCGGCCGAGCGAGCGGATCGCGGCGAGGCTGCCGTGGTGGAAGAAGTTGTGGTCGGTGCGCAGCAGCAGGACGGGCAGCCCGGGATCCAGCAGCGGCCGCGACGGCGGCGGCACCGCCTCCGGGGGCGGCCCCCCGGAGACCCGGGACCTGCGCCCGAAAGGCTGGGTCAGAGTGTCGAGGAACATCCGCGTCAGCCGGCCGGTTCCGGCGGATTGTGGCGCACGGCGAGCCTTCCCTTTCAAGGTAAATTTTGTGATCGGCCGCTTGGCCGATTCGTTCGCTGCGGCCGCCAGAGGGCATACGATACGCATGCGAGCTGCGAATATCCATTCGACCGGGCGGCGGCCGCAGGAAACGCGGCGGAAAAGGCGCGCACCGCTCCTTCCGTTCTCTCCGGTATTGCTCGCCTCCGCCGCACTGGTCGCGCTCGCGGCGTCCACCCTGGTCACCTGGTTCCAGCCGCAGGCGGCCCATAAAACGGTGAATTATGTGCCGTTGGGGGCATTTCTCGGGTCCGGCGCCGAGGGCGTCGCGCGGGTGGAGCGGTTCCAGCGCTGGCTCGGCTCCACGGTGACGGTCGGGCGCACCTACCTGCCCGGCGACTCGTGGGAGGACGTCGAGGGCCCGCCGCAGATCCTGCAGCCGTGGACGCGCTGGCGGGAGGCCGACCCGGCCCGGACGCTGGCGGTCAACGTGCCGATGATGGCCCCGAACGAGGCGGAGATGCCGCCGATGGTGCTGTCCTCGCTGCTGCGCGGCGGCGCGGCGGGCGCGTTCGACGACCACTACCGGGCGCTCGCCCGCAACCTGGTCGCGCTGAACGCCGGCGACTCGGTGCTCGTCCTCGGCTGGGAGATGAACGGCGACGTCTACGACGGCCGGTGCGCGCCCGACCCGGGCGCGTGGAAGGCGTACTGGCGGCGCATCGTCACGGCCATGCGCGCGGTCCCCGGCGCGCGTTTCCGGTTCGATTTCGCGCCGACCCGCGGCCACGACGCCATCCCGTGGACGGAGTGCTATCCCGGCGACGACGTCGTGGACATCATCGGGTCCGACAGCTACGACCAGCCGCCCGGCGGCTCCTTCCAGGACTACATCGACCAGCCGTACGGGATGAAGGCGCAGGCCGACTTCGCCGCCGCGCACGGCAAACCGATCTCCTTTCCCGAATGGGGCCTGTTCCGCAACTCCGACAACCCCGAATATATCCAGGGAATGCATGACTGGATCGTTTCGCATAACGTCGTCTACCAGTCGATCACGGACTACTGCCCGCACGGCGTGTGGGAATGCGGCGCCAACCCGCGGTCGGCGCAGGCCTACCGCGAGCTGTTCGGCGGGGTGACCGCCCCGTCGCCCGGCCCGTCGGGCAGCGCCGCCAATCCGCCCGCCGGCTCGCCCGCCCCGGCGTCCCCACCGGCGTCGGCACCGGCGTCCGTTCCGCCGCCGGTGCCGAACCCCGCACCCGCGGCATCGCGCCCCGCGCCGCCGCCCGCCCGGCCCGCGCCGCCCGCGACGAAGACCGCGCCGGCGTCGGCTCCACCGCCGGTGAACACGCCGCCCGCGCCGCCCGCCGACCCGGCGCGGCCCGCGCCCGACATCGCCAGGGCCTCCGAGTCGGCCAGGACGTCCGCGCCCAGGAGCTGAGCCTCCGACGTCGAGGCGGCCGCGAGCACCCGGGTCGCGCCGTCCGGCACCGGGGCGCCGGCGGCCTCGCGGGCGACGGGCCCGAGCCGCGCCACCGTCTCGGCGATGTCG
>NZ_BAAAMR010000183.1:0-12298 GCF_039529375.1 Actinomadura napierensis | reverse complement strand
CCGGGCCGCCAGCACTCGGGCGGCGCGGCGCACCAGGTCCGGGCCGTCGCCGCCCGCCTCCGCGACCTCCCGCAGCGCGGCCAGCAGCGCGTCCACCAGCGGCGCGGTCACCGCGTCCGGCGCCGCGCACACCAGCGACAGCTCGCCCTCCTGCGCGACCAGCCCGTCGCCGGGCAGCGGCCGCGCGAACGCCCCGCCGGTCACAGCAGCCGTCCGCCGCGCAGCCTCCACCGCACGAAGAACACCCGGATCGGCCCGTTGACGAACAGCCACTGGCCGAGCCACACGAACACGAACATCGTCAGGAACATCGAAGCCGACACGTGTCCTTCGATGCCGGGAACGAGGCCCGCGTTCAGCAGCAGCCACATGACCGCCCCCTCCGGGACGATGGTGGCCAGCCCGAACAGCGTCGGCCAGTCCTTGTCCCAGCGGAACTGCATCAGCAGGTGGTACACCAGCTCCCACACCAGCCCCACCACGATGACCGCGAGGAGCATCAGGAACGCCGTCCGGTACGCCGCGCCGAGCGAGCCCGGCCTGCCGGGCAGCACCGGGACGATCAGCGCGGTGAGCAGCGCTCCGACGGTGGCCAGCACGAAGACGCGGGTCTGCAGCCGGCCGGCGAGGGTGGGGATCACGGTGGGGGGCTCCTGCGTGTCAGAGGGGACGGCCGGTGAACCACTTGACCCACTGGCCGGTCGACCGCACCGGGCCCAGCCGCGCGCAGAACCCGCGCCGGGCCAGGTCCGCGGCGATGTCCAGCGCCGCGGTCTGCATGCCGAGGAAGCTGTCGACGGCCGGGTAGTGGTTGCCCGCGGCGGCGGCGCCGGAGGCGTACAGCACGCCGCCCTCGCTCTCGGCGCCGAGCACCTCGAAGTGCTCGCCGACCGCGAGGCGGCCCGCGCCGTTGCGCCGCGCGCCGCCGTACTGCAGCAGGTCGGCCAGCACCCGGTGCTCGGGCATGTCGGCCTCCAGCCCGGTGCAGTCGATGACGAAGTCCGACACGTACCGGCCGAGGCGGCCGTCGTCGCTGCGGGTCAGCGACACCAGCCGCCCGTCCGGGGCCGGCTCGACCCGGTCCACGACGGCCTGGAACGGGTGGTACCAGCCGCCCGCGCGGCCCTCGCGCATCTGCTGCTGCCAGCGCCGCAGCCGCGGCGTCGTCGTCCCGCCGACGGCCTTGGACAGCGCCGCGCGCCGCTCCGGCCCGGCGCGCCGGAACTGCGCCTTCAACTGCCCGCCGAACGCCGACTTCGGCAGCGTGAACGCCTGGTAGGACCAGCCGTCGCCGCCCTTGCGTCGCATCCACATGCCCTGGCCGTGCGAGCCGGTGACGAACGTGCGGAACATGTGCACGATCTGCGTCTGCAGCCCGTACTTCGCGCGGTCGTCCATCAGCCGCTGCAGCACCCGCGACGCGACGATGCCGGCGCCGCGCACCACCACCACGCCGGGACGCGACTTCAGCGTCTCGTACAGGTGCTCGTGCGGCTCGTAGGCGTTGACGACGCGGTGGTAGTCGTTGTGGGTCTCGCGGAACTGCTGCAGATCGGGCAGGAACTTCAGACCGGGGTAGCCGACCGCCAGGTGCACGTACTGCGACCGCATCACGATCCGCTTGGTCGCGGACGTGCCGGGCGGCGGTGTCAGGACGGTGTAGTAGCCGCCGCCCATCCGGCGCCGCACCATCCGGACCTGCCCCTTGGCGAGCATCTGCCAGTAGGAGATCCGGTCGGCCTCGCGGCGGACGGTCTCGAACACGGTGGCGGCGCGCGGGCTGAAGAAGTCGGTCAGGACCGGCTCGGTCAGCACCTGCCACAGCAGCTTCACCGACTTGTCCTGCCACGCCTCGTGCAGCGCGTACGAGGGGAAGCCCCAGATGTTGTCGGGCCGGGCGCCGGCGTCGGAGCGGATCCGCTCGCCCGCCGGCAGCTGCGAGACGCGGGTCAGGTACTCCCACGACTGCCAGGGCGCGTCCCGGCTGGACAGCACCCGGATCGAGCCCGCCGGGACGCCCTGGACGCGCAGCACGTCCACGAGCGTGAACGAGCCGAGCCCGCCGCCGACCGACACCAGGGGCGCGTCGTAGACCGGGATTCCCGCGGCCTGCACCTGCTGGTCGTGCCAGACCGGCGATCGGAGCAGTTCGGGCGTGAGATCACCAACTGGTCGGGCACCCTGCAACGACGTCCCCCGCAACAAGATCAGACGAATCGGCCGACACCCTATCCCAAAGGACGCGCCATGCAGGGGGAATCGCGGCGGCGCAGGCGGCGGGCCCTGGTGGGGGCGCCGCCGGGCCGGATTGAAACGCGCCGTGCGGGTATGCGGTCGGGCATGTCTGCATCGGCGGAGCGTCTGCGTCAGGTCGGGAGGTTCGCGCAGGGTGGCAAGCACGTAAAGCGGGACGAGGGTAAGGCGGCCGGCGCGGCCGAGGACTGGAAGACCGCGGCGCTGCGCCGCGACCTCGCCGGCCGGGTGGACGGCGAGGTCCGCTTCGACCCGGGATCGCGCGCCGCGTACGCGCACGACTCGTCCAACTACCAGCAGCCGCCCATCGGCGTGGTGGTGCCGCGCACCGTCGAGGCAGGCGTCGAGGCCGTCGCGGTCTGCGCCGAGCACGACGTCCCGGTGCTGTCGCGCGGCGGCGGGACGAGCCTGGCCGGGCAGTGCTGCAACACCGCCGTCGTCATCGACTGGTCCAAGTACTGCCGCGCGCTGATCTCGGTCGACCCGCAGCGGCGGACCGCGATCGTCGAGCCGGGCGCGTGCCTGGACGACCTGAACGAGGCGCTGTCGGAGCACGAGCTGATGGTCGGCCCGAAGCCGTCCACCCACGACACCTGCACGATCGGCGGGATGATCGGCAACAACTCGTGCGGCGCGTCGGCGCAGGCGTACGGGAAGATGGTCGACTCGGTCGTCCGGCTGGAGGTGCTGACCTACGACGGCGTGCGGATGTGGGTCGGCCCCACCTCCGACGAGGAGTACGAGCGGATCCAGGCCGAGGGCGGCCGCCGCGCCGAGATCTACCGGGCGCTGCGCGCGCTCCGCGACGATGGCATGGAACTGATCCGCACCCGCTACCCCGACATCCCGCGCCGGGTGTCGGGCTACAACCTCGACTCGCTGCTGCCCGAGAAGGGCTTCGACGTCGCCCGTGCCCTCGTCGGCTCGGAGTCGACGCTGGTCACCGTGCTGCGCGCGGAGATCTGCCTGGTGCCGGTGCCGCCGTTCGAGTCGCTGGCCGTGCTCGGCTACGACGACGTCTTCGCCGCCGGCGACGCCGTCAAGCGCGTCCTGCCGTCCGAGCCGCTCGCGCTCGAGGGCATGGACGACACGCTCCTCGACCTCGCCAGGCAGGACAAGCTCGCCGGGCCCGAGGTGCTGAAGGACATGCCCGAGGGCGCCGGCTGGCTCATGGTCCGGTTCGGCGGCGACACCAAGGACGAGGCCGACCGGCGCGCCCGCGACCTCATCGAGCGCCTGGAGAACGAACCGGACCCGCCGCACTGCACCTTCGTGCACGACCCCGAGGTCGAGGAGCTGCTCTGGAAGGTCCGCGAGGCCGGGCTCGGCGCCACCGCCTACCCGCCCGGGCATCCCGACACCCACGAGGGCTGGGAGGACTCCGCGGTGCCGCCCGAGCGGCTCGGCGACTACCTGCGCGACTTCCAGGCGCTCATCGACGAGTTCGGGTACGGCCCGGTGTCGCTGTACGGGCACTTCGGGCAGGGCTGCGTGCACACCCGCATCCCGTTCGACCTGGAGGACGAGAAGGGCACCGGCAACTACCGCAGGTTCATCGAGCGCGCCGCCCGCCTCGTCGTGGACTACGGCGGGTCGCTGTCGGGCGAGCACGGCGACGGGCAGTCCCGCGGCGAGCTGCTGCCGCTGATGTTCGGCGACGAGGTCGTGCGGCTGTTCGGGATGTTCAAGGCGATCTTCGACCCGCGCGGGAGGATGAACCCCGGCAAGGTCGTCCACCCCTACCGCCTCGACGACAACCTCGACCACCTCGGCTACGACCCCGCCGAGCCGAAGACGCACTTCTCCTTCCCCGACGACAATCACCGGTTCACCCACGCGGCGGCCCGCTGCGTCGGCATCGGCAAGTGCCGCGCCTCGTCCGGCGGCGTGATGTGCCCGAGCTACCGGGCGACGGGGGAGGAGGAGCACTCCACCCGCGGCCGCGCCCGCATCCTGATGGAGATGATGCGCGGGATGCCCGGCGGCGGGCCGGACGGCGGGACGCCGGACCCGTCGGTGCCCGGGCCGGGCGGCGCCGCCGTCATCACCGACGGCTGGCGGTCCGACGACGTCCGCGACGCCCTGGACCTGTGCTTGGCCTGCAAGGGCTGCCGCAGCGACTGCCCGGTCAACGTCGACATGGCGACCTACAAGGCCGAGTTCCTCTCCCACCACTACGCGGGCCGGCTCCGCCCGCCCGCGCACTACACGATGGGCTGGCTGCCGCTGTGGGCGAGGATGGCCTCGGTGGCGCCCGGCGCCGCCAACGCCGCGCTGAACGTCCCCGGCCTGGACCGGGCGATGAAGCGGCTCGGCGGCATCGCTCCGCAGCGGCAGATGCCGCGCTTCGCCTCCGAGCGGTTCACCGACTGGTTCAAGCGGCGCCCCGCGCGCTCCGGGGGCCGCCGCGTCGTGCTGTGGCCCGACACTTTCACCAACAACTTCCACCCGCACATCGCCAAGGCCGCCGTCCGCGTGCTGGAGGCGTCCGGCTACCAGGTCGAGGTGCCGCCGGTGCCGATGTGCTGCGGCCTCACCTGGATCTCCACCGGCCAGCTCGGCGTCGCCGCCCGGGTGCTGCGGCGCACCGTGAACGCGCTGGCGCCGCGGCTGCGCGACGGGATCCCCGTGGTCGGGCTGGAGCCCAGCTGCACCGCCGTGTTCCGCGCCGACGCGCCCGAGCTGATGGAGGGCGACCGCGTCGAGGACGACGTGAAGCGGCTGCGCGACCAGACCCGCACTCTCGCCGAACTGCTCGACGAGCACCAGGAGGCGTCCGGCGGCGCCTCGCCCGCCGCGTCGCACGACGTGGTCGCCGGGCTGGACCGGCCGAAGGTCCGCGCCATCGCCCAGCCGCACTGCCACCAGCACGCCATCATGGGGTTCGGCACCGACGAGCGCGTCCTGTCCCGCGCCGGCGTCGAGGTCGAGACGCTCGACGTCGGCTGCTGCGGCCTGGCGGGCAACTTCGGCTTCGAGGCGGGCCACTACGAGGTCTCGACCAAGATCGCCGAGCAGGGCGTCTGGCCCGCGGTGAAGGACGCCGACCCCGGCACGACCGTGCTGGCGGACGGGTTCTCCTGCCGCACCCAGATCGAGGCGGGCACCGACGCCCGCCCCCGCCACCTCGCCGAACTCCTCGCCGACCTGCTCCCCGACGAGGACCGGGATTGACCGGACGCCCCGGCCGCGGCGGGACGGTCAGCCGCTCGGGACCAGCAGCGCCCAGGACTTCACCGAGCCGTGCCCGTGCCACGGCAGATGGTCGGCGATGTGCCCGAACGAGGCGCCCGCCTCGCCGTTCAGCACCGTCACCTCGGTGATCGGCCCGGACGGCAGCCGCGCGCAGAAGCTGAACAGCCACACCGGGCGGTCCGGCAGCGCGTAGCCGGTGAACAGCTCTTCGATCACGACCTGCGTCGGGGGCCGGTCCGCCATGGCCGACCGGTCGTCCTCGGTCAGCCCGCCGAAGTCGCGGGTCGCGACCGGGCCGTAGTACACCCGCGCGGACCGCTCGCCGCCCGCGAGCGGCGTCACCGTCGCGTGCCCGGCGAGATCGCAGCCGGGCAGCAGCGCGGCGGCGAACACCGGGAGCACGGTGTGCGCCCATCCGTCGAGCGCGTCGGCGGCCGGATGCCGGTCGCCGCCCGGCACCCCGACGGCCTGGTCCCAGGCGAACATCCCGCCGAAGCTCGGGTGCGAGACCCCGATCGGCAGCTGGACGAGCCCGTTGTCCTGCGGCTGCGGTGCGGCGATCGCGATCCGCACTCCGGTGCCGGCCACCTCGACCTCCGCGCCGCCGGCGGACGCGGGCAGCGCGTGCCCGTCGGCCAGCATCCGCGCGAGCAGCCCCGCGATCTCTTCCGCCCCGATGTCCATGATGATCACCGTAGCGGGGCGGGCCCGGAGGCATCCGCCGTTCACCGGATCCGGGCGGCGGCCCGCGGGTCAGGTCAGGCCGACCAAGGCGTCCAGGGTCGCGCCGAGCGGCGCGTCGAGGGTCACCAGCGCGTGCTCGTCGCCGCGCGTCGCGCCCCGGTTGATGATCGCCACCGGGATGCGGTGCCGCGCGGCGTGCCGGACGAACCGGTACCCCGACAGCACCGTCAGCGACGACCCGAGCACCAGCAGCGTCCCGGCGGACTCGGTGAGGGCGTAGCAGTCGCGGACCCGGGCGGGCGGCACGTTCTCCCCGAAGAAGATCACATCGGGTTTCAGCAGGCCGCCGCAGCGCGTGCAGTCCACCATGCGGAAGGACGCGGCCTCGGCGTCCGACAGCACCGCGTCGCCGTCCGGGTTGATCATGTCGGGACGGGCGTCCCAGCCGGGGTTGGCGGCGCGCAGCCGCTCCTCCAGCCGCGCCCGCGGCGTGCGCTCCCCGCAGCCCAGGCACACCACGCGGTCGAGGCCGCCGTGCAGCTCGACGACGCCGGCGGCGCCCGCCGCCTGGTGCAGGCCGTCCACGTTCTGGGTGATGATCCCGGCGAGCAGGCCGCGCCGCTGCAGCTCGGCGACCGCGCGGTGGCCGGCGTTCGGGCGGGCGCGGGCGATGTGCCGCCAGCCCAGGTGGCTGCGCGCCCAGTACCGGCGCCGCGCCGCCGCGTCCCCGGTGAAGCGCTGGTAGGTCATCGGCTCGGCGCGCCGCCGCCGGCCGGTCTCGCCTCGGTAGTCGGGGATGCCCGACTCGGTGGACAGCCCCGCCCCGCTCAGCACCACCACGTCGCCGTCGGCGACCAGATCCGCCAGTACGGCCAGCTCCGGGGCCGTCGCCCCTGCCCGCTCCTCAACAACCTGCGTCACCTCTCCATGGTGCACGACGGCGCGGCTGACCGTCCGTCCTGACAGAGGGTGAGCGTCCGCCCATCGCGAACGGGCGGATCTTGACCGCGTTGACTGACTCCCGTCACACTTTGACCGGGATATGTGCAGGTCAGATGCCCGAATGACGGAGTTCGAGCAATTTCGTGCCGGGTGATGACCGAAGTCGGTCACGGGTGCTACGTTCCCCTGCGTGACCTCGAGCAAGCGACGTGCGCAGATCGTGTCATCGGTGCGCACGAAGGGGGCGGCGTCCGTCCGGGAACTGGCGCAGAGCCTGCAGGTGAGCGAGTCCACGATCCGCCGCGATCTGGACCTGCTCGACCGCAACGGCGAGCTCGTCCGCACCTACGGCGGCGCGGCGCCGACCCCGCGGGCGGCGGCGCCGGAGATCTCCTTCGCGGCGTCGGCCCGGCACGACAGCGCCGAGAAGGAGGCGGTGGCGGCGCGGGCCGCCGCCCTGGTCGAGGACGACATGGTCGTCGTGCTCGACATCGGCACCAGCACCCGGCTGCTCGCCCGGCACCTGCGCGGCCGCCCGGTCACCGTGATCACCGCCAACCTGGCCGTGCTGGACGAGCTCCGCGACGACGAGGCCGTCCGGCTGTGCCTGCTCGGCGGCGTGGTGCGGCGCAACTACCTGACGCTCGTCGGGTCGCTCACCGAGACCGCGCTCCGCCAGGTCCGCGCCGACCTGGTGTTCCTCAGCTGCACCGGGGTGCGGCCGAACGGCCTGGTGGTGGACGACATGGAGGTCGAGACCCCGATCAAGCAGGCGATGATCGACGCCGCCGACACGGTGGTGCTCGTCGCCTCCGAGGCCAAGTTCCCCGGCACCGGCTCCCTGCGCGTGTGCTCCCTCGCGCAGGTCGACGCGCTCGTCACCACGGCCGGCGCCGATCCGAAGACTCTCGAGCTCTGCCGGCAGGCGGGCGGGAAGGTGTTCATCGCATGAAGCTGGCCATTCTCGGCGGCGGCGGGTTCCGGGTGCCCTACGTGTACCAGGCGCTGCTGCGCGACCACGGCTCCCCGCGCATCGAGGAGGTCTGGCTGCAGGACTCCGATGCCGGCCGCCTGGAGGCGATGGCGGCCGTCCTGGCCGCGCTCGCGGACGGGAGCGGCGACGGGTCCGGCGGCGCGCCGCAGGTGTTCACCTCCACCGACCTGGACAAGGCGCTGGAGGGCGCCGACTTCGTGTTCGCGGCGATCCGCGTCGGCGGGCTCGCCGGGCGGGTGTGCGACGAGCGGGTCGCGCTCGACCTGAACGTGCTCGGCCAGGAGACGACCGGGCCCGGCGGGCTCGCCTACGGGCTGCGCACCATCCCGGTCATGCTCGATATCGCGCGCCGGGTGAAGGCGCTCGCGCCGGACGCCTACGTCATCAACTTCACCAACCCCGCCGGGATGATCACCGAGGCGATGCAGTCGGTGCTCGGCGACCGGGTGCTCGGCATCTGCGACACCCCGTCCGGCCTCGGCACCCGGGTCGCCGCCGCGCTCGGCCTCGACCCGTCCCGCGTGCAGCTGGACTACGTCGGCCTGAACCACCTCGGCTGGATGCGCCGCATCCTGCACGACGGCGTGGACGTGCTGCCCGGGCTGCTCGCCGACGACGAACTCCTCGGCTCGCTGGAGGAGGGCGTGGTGTTCGGCCGCGAATGGCTCCGCGAGCTCGGCGTGATCCCCAACGAGTACCTGTACTACTACTACTTCAACCGCGAGGCGGTGCGCGCCACCCTCGACGCCCCGCAGACCCGCGGCGAGTTCCTGGCCGAGCAGCAGGCCGCGTTCTACGAGCGGATCGCCGCGGCGTCCGGCGGCGCGGCGATGGAGCTGTGGCGCGAGACCGTCGCGTCCCGCAGCGCCAGCTACATGGCCGAGATGAAGGGCGCGGCGACCGGCACAGAGCTGGAGGGGCACGCCGGCGTCGACCCGGTCGACGAGGGCTACGCGGGCGTCGCGCTGAGCGTGATGGCCGCGATCAGCCGCAACGAGCCCGCCACCATGATCCTGAACGTGCGCAACGGGTCGACGGTGCCCGCGCTGCCTGCCGACGCGGTGGTGGAGGTGCCGGTGCTGGTGGACGCCGGCGGCGTGCACCCGCTGTCGCTGGCCCAGCCCGACCTGCACCAGACCGGGCTGATGCAGCAGGTCAAGGCGGTCGAGCGGCTGACGATCAGCGCCGCGCGGACCGGCTCGCGCGCCGACGCCGCCAAGGCGTTCGCGCTGCACCCGCTGGTCGACTCGGTGTCGGTGGGGCGGCGGCTGCTGGACGGCTACGCCGCCCGCATCCCGGAGGTCGCGGCCGTGTTCGCGGGCGGGACGTGACGGGCCGCCGGCCCGGAGGCGCTCCCGCCGCCCGCCCGGACCCCACTCGGTCCCGTTTTGTCATGACATTCGGTCATCCTGGTCTCAGCTCTGACGGTCCTCGTGAGGAGGCGCAATGACAGCAGGAACCCTGCGCGGGGCTCCGTCCGCGGAGGTCGGCGACGGCGGCACGGCCGCGGACACCGGTGCGGCCACGGGCGCGGCGGCCCCGGGCCGGCCGCCCGAGCCGTCGATGGCCGACCCGTGCGCCGAGCGCGAGGCCGTGGGCGAGCGGCTGCGCCGCACGCACGACGCGGACGAGGAGGGACCCGCGCCCGACCTGGACGTCTTCCTCTCCGGCCAGGTCTTCATGGACATGATCTTCACCGGGCTGCCCGGCCTGCCGCCGCCCGGCACCGAGCTGTTCACCGACGGGCTCGGCTCGGCGCCCGGCGGCATCGCCAACATCGCGGTGGCGATGAGCCGGCTCGGGCTGCGCGTCGGGCTCGCCGCCCCGTTCGGCGACGACCTGTTCGGCGCCTACCTGTGGCGCACCCTCGCCGAGCAGGAGGGCGTGGACCTCGGCCACTCCCGCCGGGTCGGCTCCTGGCCCACGCCGGTCACGGTCTCGCTGGCCTACGACTCCGACCGCAGCATGGTCACCTACGCCAAGCCCGTCCCCGACATGGGCTCCGCCGACGACTCCTACGAGGAGGTGCTCGGGTCCGCGCCGCCGTCGGCGCGGGCCTGCTTCATCGACATCGAGCGGCCGGTGCCCGCGTGGGCGCGGCAGATGCGCGCGGGAGGCACCCTGATCTTCGCCGACCTCGGCTGGGACGCCACCGAGACATGGTCCAGCGAGGTGCTCGACCGGCTGGACCACGTGGACGTGTTCCTGCCCAACGCCGTCGAGGCGATGGCCTACACCCGCACCGCCTCGCCCGAGGCCGCCGCCCGCGCCCTGTCGGAGCGGGTGCCGGTCGTGGTGGTCAAGCGCGGCGGCGCCGGCGCGATCGCGATCGACGCGCGCACCGGCGAGGTCGCCGAGACCGACGCGCTGCCGGTCCGGGCGCTGGACGCCACCGGAGCGGGCGACGTGTTCGGCGCCGGGTTCCTCTTCGGCACCCTCGCCGGGCTGCCACTGGAGGAGCGGCTGAAGTTCGCCAACCTGTGCGCGGGCCTGTCGGTGCGGCACCGCAGCGGCTCGCTCGGCGCGCCCTGCTGGGGGGAGATCGCCGCGTTCGGCGAGTCCGGCGAGGTCGCCGAGGAGGTCCTCGAACCGTACGCGTTCGTCGTCGACTACATCCCCGACTCGGCCACCGACACCGTGGTGCGCGCCCAGCCCACCCTCCGCGACGAGGCCGCCCTGCGCGACGACCTGCAGCACTCGTCCTGACCGATCGTCCCGACCCCCCGCCCCACCCCCCAGGACCCGCACCGGTACGGCCCGTCCGGCCGGTGCGGGGCCGGCAGCACAGAAAGGAGCCGCAGGAATGCCGACGCTCATGAGACGGAGCACGGTCGCCGCGGCCGCGGTCCTGGTGACCGCGCTCGCCGCCGCCTGCGCGCCGGGCTCGTCGGACGACAAGCCGGCGAGCAAGGCGCCCGCGGCGGTCAGCACCGACGTCGCCAAGGCCGGGAACGTGACGCTCACCGTCTGGGACCAGGAGGTCCAGGGCGGGCTGAAGGAGCAGATCGAGAAGCTCAACGCCCAGTTCGAGGCCAAATACCCGAACGTGAAGATCAAGCGGGTGTCGCGCTCGTTCAGCGACCTGCAGAAGACGCTGCGGCTCGCGCTGTCGGGCGGCAGCCCGCCCGACGTCGTCGAGGCCAACCAGGGCTACGCGTCCATGGCGCAGTACGTCAAGGACGGCATGCTGCTGCCGCTCGGGTCCTACGACAAGGCCTACGGGTGGTCCAAGCGGTACCCGAAGGGCCTGCTCGACCTCAACAGCGTCACCAAGGACGGCAAGCTCATCGGGTCCGGCGACCTGTACGGGGTCTCGCTGAACGGCGAGATCGTCGGGCTGTACTACAACAAGGAGAAGCTCGCCAAGCTCGGCATCCAGCCGCCCAGGACCTGGGACGAGTTCGAGCAGGCGCTCGCCACCGCCAAGGGCAAGGGCGAGGTACCGATCGCGTTCGGCAACCTGGAGAAGCTGCCCGCGATGCAGCTGTACGGCATCCTGCAGGACGCCGCGACCGGCAAGCAGGCCGTCCGGAACCTGGTGTTCGGCAGCGGCGGGTCCTGGACGGACGCGCCGAACGTGCAGGCCGCGCAGCGGCTGTCCGACTGGGCGAAGAAGGGCTACCTCACCAAGGACTCCAACGCGGTGAAGTGGGACGACACCCCGGTCAACTTCGCCAAGGGCCAGGGCGTGTTCATGTTCGGCGGCACCTGGTGGGCGCCGGACCTCGACGACCGGATGAAGGACAAGGTCGGCTTCCTGCTGCCGCCCGCGCCGCAGGCGGGCGCGCCCGTCGCGACCATGGGCGGCGAGAGCCTGCCGTGGTCGATCACGTCCAAGTCCAAGCACGCCGACGTCGCCGCCGCCTACATCAACTTCATCACCTCGTCGGACGCGATGAACGTCGCGGTCGAGACCGGCAGCCTGCCGGTGCTGCCCGCCTCCAAGCAGCCGGACAAGCCGCTGATGAAGGAGGTGTCGGCGGCCTGGGCCGAGCTCAGCAAGAACGACGGCACCACCCCCTACATCGACTACACGACCCCGACGTTCACCGACGCGTTCGGCGGCCCGCTGCAGGGCCTCGTCGCCGGCAAGACGTCCGCGCAGCAGGCCATGAAGGCGGCCCAGGACGACTACACCGCCTTCCAGAAGAAGAAGTAGTGACGACCGGCCCGGCGTGACCGCCGGCCGCGCCGCCGCCCGCGCCCGCCGCCCCGCGGCGCGGCCGGCGG
>NZ_BAAAMR010000182.1:0-12500 GCF_039529375.1 Actinomadura napierensis | reverse complement strand
CCCGCGCCGACGGACGCTCAGGCAAGCCCGCCCGGTGCCCCACCGGGCGCCGCGGCGCCGCACCGCACGCCGGGGGCAGGACCTGCTCCGCCCGGCCCGGCGCACGTCCGTCCCGCCGCCCCCCGCCCGCCGCGCCCACGCCCACGTCCCCGGCCCGAGCCCCGGCCGCACGTGCCGCACAAACCCCGCACCGCGCGCCCGGCCCCGCCGTCCTGGATCGGGCCGGAGTGCCGGCGCCGCTTCCCCGGCGACCCGGCACGCCAGGCGGCCTGCGTCGCCGCCCTCAACGGCTACTACCGGAAATGATCCAGATCACACGAACTCCGGCCGCGCCGGCCGGGTCCTACATGACCATGAACCCGAACGCGTCCGACGCCATCGGCATGGCCCTTGTCAACGCCTTCGCGCAGCGCGGGTACGCCACCGCGCTGCCCGACCCGGACACCATCGACATCACCCGCAGGGACGGCTCCCAGGTGCGCGGGAGCCTCGTCGAATGGCGGCGGTACGCCGCGAACCGCTCGCCGGCGGAGCTGCCCGCCATGGCGGCCCAGTACGCGGACCAGGCCGTCCAGGCCCTGGAGCAGGGCCCGGCCGCGGCGCCCGCGGGCGGTGGCGCGCGGCGGATGCTGGAGGAGGGGAGCCTGCGCGTCCGCCTCTACCCGGAGAACGCGTTCGACGAGCGGGTGCGGGCCGCGCTGCTGACCCGGCCGCTCGCCCCCGGGCTGCTGGAGACGGTCGTGGCCGACCTGCCCGACTCGATCGTCCCGCTGAACCGGACCGACCTCGGCGACGTCACCGAGGACGAGGCGTTCGGCGGCGCGCTGGCCCGCTCCATCGAGGGCGAGCCGCACTACGTCCAGGCCACCGACATGGACGGGGTGAAGATCTCCCACATCGGCGAGCAGCACCGCTACATCGGCGCCCACGTGCACGCGCTGCGCCGCCACTTCCCGGGGCCGCTGCCGTTCGGCGCGCTGGTCGCCTTCCCGCTGCCCGAGTACGTGACGGTCCACGAGATCGGGCCGGACCCGCACCTCGTCCTGGCGGTCAAGACGGTCCAGGACGTGGCGGCGAAGCTCGCCGGGAGCGGGGAGCGGCCGGTCAGCCCGCAGGTCTACTGGTGGCGGCCGGGGGAGTACGAGCGGATGGACGAGCGGACGGGCCTGTACAGCGGGCGCGTCCCGGACCTGCGGCCGGTCGGCGTGCAGGTCGAGCAGGGCGAGGACGGGCGGCTGAAGGCCGGCCTGCTCGGCGACGCGACCGCCGAGCTGGTCCAGGGCTGGGAGGCCGCGCGCCGCTGAACCGGCGGCGCGCCGGCGGGCCGCCCGCAGCCTCCGCGCTCAGGGCGTCCCGAACACCTTGCCTGGGTTGAAGATGCCCGCCGGGTCCAGCGCGTCCTTCACCGCGTGGTGCATGGCGATCACGGCCGGCTCCAGCTCGGCGTGCAGGCCGCGCCGCTTGAGCAGGCCGACGCCGTGCTCGCCGGTGACGGTACCGCCGAGGTCGAGGGCGTCCGCCACGATCCGGTCGAACGCCCGCTGGGCCCGCACCCGCGCGTCGTCGTCCCCGGCAGGTGCGATGATCAGCGGGTGCAGGTTGCCGTCGCCGGCGTGCGCGATGTTGGCGATGCGGGTGCCGGTGTCGGTCGCGGCGGCCTCGATGCGGGCCAGCATCTCCGGCACGAGAGCGCGCGGCACACACACGTCCTCGGTGAGGACGGGCCCGAGCCGCTCCAGCGCCGGGTAGGCGAGCCGCCGCGCCGCGAACAGCGCCTCGGCCTCCGCCTCGTCGGACGAGCGCGCGCTCCACGTCGCGCCCGCCTCCCCGAACAGGGCGACCATCGCGTCGGCCTCCGCCTCGCCCGCCTCGCCGGGCAGGTCGGTGCGGCCGAGGAGCAGGACGTTCGCGTCGGCGGACAGGCCCATGTTCCGCCACTCGTCCACCGCCCGCAGGCAGTGCCGGTCGACCAGTTCCAGCGCGCTCGGCACGATCCCGGCGGCGGTGACGCGGCTGACGGCCTCGCCCGCGTCCCGCAGCGTGTCGAAGTAGCCGACGATGGTGCGCTCGGGGGCGCGGGCGCCGCGCAGCCGCACGGTGACCTCGGTGATGACGCCCAGCGTCCCCTCGGAGCCGACCATCAGCCCGCACAGGTCGTACCCGGCGACGCCCTTGGCGGTGCGGCGGCCCAGCCGCACCACCTCGCCGCGCCCGACGACCGCCTCGACGGCCAGCACGTAGTCGCGGGTCACGCCGTACTTGACGCAGCACAGGCCGCCGGCGTTGGTCGCCGTGTTCCCGCCGATCGTGGACCACGGCGAGCTCGCCGGGTCCGGCGGATACCACAGGCCGCGTTCGGCGGCGGCGAGCCGCAGCGCGTCGTTGACCACGCCCGGCTGGACGACCGCGAGCCGCTCGGCGGCGTCGATTTCGACGATCTCGTTCATCGCCTCCAGGGACAGCAGCACGCACCCGTCCAGGGCGTTCGCGCCGCCGGACAGCCCGGTGCCGGCGCCGCGCGGGACGACCGGGACGCCGTGCTCGGCGCACGCGGCCACGACGGCCCGGACGTCCTCGGTGGATCCGGCGCGGACGAGGGCGGCGGGCGTCCCGTGGGGCGCCCATTCCGCCTCGTCGTGGGAGTAGGAGGCGACCACGTCCGGGTCGGTGACGAGCCGGGCGGCGGGGACGGCGGCGCGGAGGGCGTCCAGGAAAGCGGGCATGTCCCCACGTAATCACACGCGGGCGATCACCTGGACGCCGTGGTCACGCGGCCTCGGTGGTGATCAGCCGGGTGACGTCGGCGCGCAGCCCGGGCACGTCCACGCCCGCCTCGGTCGCCAGCCGCACCGACAGGAAGTCCTCGTCGTGCAGGATGCCGAGCAGGATGTGGCCGCTGCGGATCTCCTTCTGCTTGAGCCGCACCGCGTGCCGCAGGCTCAGCTCCAGGGCCTTCTTGGCCTTCGGCGTGAAGGGGATGTGGCCCCTGGCGTAGCGGGGGAGCTTGCCGGCGGGGACGTCGAGGGCGCCCTCGCCGAAGGTCTGCTCGGTGGCCTCCCGGACGGCGTCCAGGTCGATGCCGATGGTGCGCAGGGCGCCGGAGTCCAGCACGTCGCCGCCGCCGCGGTTGACGCGGGCGATCCGGCCGCGCAGGTCGGCCGGGTCGAGCCCGTGCTCGCGCAGCGCGCGCCCCAGGGCGTCGTCGGCGCTCAGCAGCGACAGCAGGACGTGCTCGGTGCCGATGTGGTGGTCGCGGAGCGCGCGCGCCTCGGCCTGCGCGCCGACGACGGCCTGCCGCGCGTCCGCGGTGAAACGCTCGAACATCTCCTACTGCTCCTTCTGTGCTTGTCCGAGGGGGGACGACCCCCCACGCCCCCCTCCCGACTTCGTCGGGAGGGAGAGGCGGCGCCCGCCGCCGTGCTTCTTGTGGACGGCCTGCCGGCTCACGCCGAGGCAGACCGCGATGTCCTGCCAGGACCAGCCCTGGTCGCGGGCGCTGGCCACCTGCAGCGCCTCCAGCCGCTCGGCCAGCTCGCGCAGCGCGCGGACGGCGCGCAGCCCGACGGCCGGATCCCTGCTGCTCGCCTCCTGGGCGAGCGTCACTCCATCGCTCATGCATGTCAATGTAGGTTGACACTCGGCGCGTGTCAACCGATGTTGACGCCTCCGCGGCGGATCAGGAGAGCTCCAGCAGCGTGGTGAGCAGGTCCTCCAGGCTGACCAGGCCCGCGACGCGGCCGTCCGGCGCCACCGCCAGCCCCAGCTGGCTGTGCCGCGCCCGCAGCGTCGCGACGGCCTCGCCGACCGGCG
This sequence comes from Actinomadura napierensis, assembly GCF_039529375.1. Taxonomy (NCBI): domain Bacteria; kingdom Bacillati; phylum Actinomycetota; class Actinomycetes; order Streptosporangiales; family Thermomonosporaceae; genus Actinomadura; species Actinomadura napierensis. The sequence continues at coordinate 8,690 of NZ_BAAAMR010000182.1, read as the reverse complement.
TGCCCACCGGCATCGCCGGCACCGGATGCGCCAGCTCCCCGGCCGGGGTGTCCCGCCCGCGCGCCCGCGCCAGGTAGGCGTCGCGGACGTGCACCATCCGCGCCTGCCCCCGGCCCGAGCCGCGCAGCATGATCCGGATCCGGCCGGTGCGCGCGGCGGTGTCGATGACCTCCTGCGGCGACGCCTCCGGCGGCACCGACACGATCTCGGCCACCGGCACCACCAGGTCCGACAGCGGCGCGCGCGGCGCGTCCAGCGCGGCCGTGAGCAGGGTCAGGTCGCGCTGCCCGATCAGCCCGAGCCGCCGCGACTCCTCGGCGATGCTGCGCAGCTGCTCGGGCGTCCGCGACACCTCCCGCGTCTCGCCCGGATGCACGCCGACCGCGCGCAGCAGCAGGTTCGTGGCGCCGTTCAGCGCCGCCAGCAGCGGCCGGACGACCGTCGTGAACGCCCGGAACGGCAGCGCCAGCACCGTCGCCGACCGCTCCGGGCCCGCGATGGAGAACGACTTCGGCGCCATCTCCCCGACGACCATGTGCAGGAACGTCACCACGCCCAGCGCCAGCACGAACCCGATCGCGTGCGACACGCCACCGGGCAGCCCCACGGCGTGGAACAGCGGCGAGAGCGCCTCGGTGAACACCGGCTCGGAGACCAGGCCCAGCCCGAGCGAGCACATCGTGATGCCGAGCTGCGCGCCCGCGAGGGTCAGCGACAGCTCGCCGATGCCCGCCACCGCCGCTCCGGCGGCCCGGCTGCCGCGCGCGGCGGCCCGCTCCAGCCGCGGCCGCTTGGCGGCCACCAGCGCGAACTCGGTCGCGACGAAGAACCCGTTGCCGGCCAGCAGCGCCAGCGTGACCGGGACGCCCAGCGTGAGGTTCACCGGCCCCCGCCCTTCCGGCCTCGGTCCCCGCGGTCCCCGTCCTCCCGGCCGCCTGCCCCGCGCTCGCCGGGGGGCGCGTCGACGGTGCGGACCCGGATCAGCTCCGGGACGTGCCGGTGCACGGTCAGCACCTCCACCACGGCCGCGCGCGGCGGCTCGTCCAGCCGGGTCGGCTCCAGCTCCACCCGCACCACGTCGCCGGGCCGCGCCACCCGGCCGAGCCGCTGCAGCAGCAGGCCCGCGACGGTCTCGTAGTCGCCCTCCGGCAGCGCGATCCCGGTCTCGTGCGCCACCTCGTCCACCCGCAGCCCGGCGTCGGTCGTCCACCACTCGCCGCGCCGGATCGCCAGGTCCTCGTCCGGGTCGTGCTCGTCGGCGATCTCCCCGACCAGCTCCTCCGCGACGTCCTCCCAGGTGATCAGTCCGGCGAAGCCGCCGTACTCGTCCACCACGCACGCCACCGGGACGTCCGCGCCGCGCAGCCGCGCCACCACGTCCGGCAGCGGCAGCGACGACGGCAGCAGCAGCGGCGGCCGGGCGATCGCGCCCACCTCCGTCCGCTCCGACTCCGCCGGGTCCAGCAGGATCAGCTCGTCGAGCCCGACGATCCCGACCACGTCGTCGACCCGCTCCCCGACGACCGGGTAGCGGGAGTGCCCGCTCGCGGTGATGATCTCGCTCAGCTCCGACGCGCGGGCCGACGCGGGCACCGTCACGACGTCCACCCGCGGCACCATGACCTCCTCGGCGTCGCGCTCGGAGAACGCCAGCGCCCGCTCCAGCAGGTCGGCGTGCGCCTCCTGGAACTGCTCGCCGGACTCGCCGATGATGTGCCCGAGCTCCTCGAGCGTCGCGCCGTGGTGCAGCTCCTCGACCGGCTCGATGCCGGCGGCCCGCACCAGCCGGTTCGCCGCCGCGTCGAACAGCCGGATCAGCGGCGCCGCCACCGCCAGGTAGACCAGCGTCGACCCGGCCAGCCACCGGGCCATCGCCTCCGCCCGCGCCAGCGCCAGGTTCTTCGGGAACAGCTCGCCCAGCACCATCTGCAGCACCGTCGCCAGCACGAACCCGAGCGCCACCGCGATGCCGCCGGACGCCCCGCGCGGCACCCCCGCGGCGTCCAGCACCGGCGAGATCAGGTCGGCCAGCGCCGGCTTGGCGATGAAGCCGACCACCAGCGCGGTCACGGTGATGCCGAGCTGCGCGCCCGACAGCATGAACGACAGCCGCTCCATCACCCGGACGGCGCGCGCCGCCGCGCGGTCGCCCTCCGCCGCCCGCTGGTCCAGCAGCGGCCGGTCCGCGGTGACGAACGCGAACTCCTGCGCCACGAAGTAGCCCGTCGCGGCGGTCAGCAGCAGCACCGCCAGCAGGCCCAGCGCTCCGTTCACCGGCGGCTCCCCGCACGGCGGGGCGCCGGGCCGGTGGCCGGTGGACCGCTCTGCCCGGACACGATCCCCCTTCCGCGCGTCCCTGCAAGATCCCTTCCTACCCTGCCAGGGCCCGGCATGCCCCGCGAGACCCGCCCCGCACGGGGACGGGCCGGGCTAGTGCGCGGTGATGAGGACGACGCCCGCCGCGACCACGCAGGCCGCCGCGATCCGGCGGGGGCCGAGCCGCTCGGAGAAGAACACCGCCCCGATGACCGCGCCCGAGATCACCCCGGTCTCGCGCAGCGCCGCGACCGACGCCAGCGCCCCGCGGGTCTGCGCCCACAGCACGATCCCGTACGCCGCCATCGAGATGAGGCCGCCCGCCAGGCCGCGCAGGACGGCGGGCCGGTCCAGCCGGGTGAGCGTCGCGCGGCCGCGCAGGGCCAGCACGATCACGACCGTCAGCGGCGCCTGGATGCCGAACAGCCACGACGTGTAGGACAGCGAACCGCCCGCGTTGCGCACCCCGACGCCGTCCAGCAGCGTGTACCCCGCGATGGACACGCCGGTCAGCAGCGCCGCCGCCACGGCGCGCGGATCCCGCCGCGGGCCGCCTTCCGCGGGCTCCCGGCCGCCGGTGAACGCCAGCACCCAGAGCCCAGCGCAGACCGCGGCGACGCCCGCGTCCTGCGCCCACGAGAGCCGCTCGCCGAGCGCGACCGCCGCCACGACCGCCACCAGCAGCGGGGCGCTGCCCCGCGCGAGCGGGTACACCTGGCTGAAGTCGCCCAGCTGGTACGCCATCAGCAGCAGCCCCATGTAGACGATGTGGACGACGGCCGACGCGGCGAGCCACGGCCACGCCGCCCGGTCCGGCGGGCCGATCAGCAGACCCAGCGGAACCACCACCAGCGCCTCGCCGAGGGCGATCAGCGCGAACGAGGCCCACCGGTCCGGCGCGCCCTTCGCGATCGCGTTCCAGGTGGCGTGCAGCACTCCGGCGAAGATCACGGCGAGGGCGACGGTCATGCGCCCACTTCACCGCAGAAGGGCCGTCCCGTGCACCGATTTAGGTCGAGGCTAAAGCGTCGCGGAGGACCGCCGGACGGGCCGAATTTCCGGATCTCGTGACATTCCGGGGATGGCTGGGCACAAGTGATAGCAAGGGAAGGAAGGAACAACGGGCAGACGTCCCGCCGGCGGCCTCGGCTCTCAGCGGGACCTCCCGACGCCGTGGGGAGCGCCGATGAACGATGAGAGCCGTCCCCGGCCGGTGTTCGACCCCGGCATTCCCGCCGCGGACCGCGCCGCGCTCGCCGCCGCACCGGAGCGGCTGGTCGCCGCGAGCCTGCCCGCGCCGCGGCCGCCGTCCCTCACCGCCGCCACCGTCGTCGCCCGGATGCTGTGGATCCCGGCGTTCGCGTTCTTCTACGGCGTCCTGCCGGGCGGCTGGCTGCGGGTGTTCTTCCTCGCCTCCCTCGACCAGGACGACCTCGTCGGGGGAGCGGTGCGGTGGGGCCGGCTCCCCGTCCTGGCGATGATGCTGACCCCCGCGCTGCAGGTGCTCCTGCTGCTGCTCGGGCAGACCGACGCCGCCGTCGCGCTCGCGGGCGTGAGCTTCGCCGGCTGGGTCGCCGGCGCGCTGCGGCACCTGCGCGAGCCCGACGCCGCCCGCGCCGCGCGCGAGCACCACGGCCGCTACCTGCTGCCCGCCGACTTCGACCGGCCCGCCACCCGGCTGCTGATCCGCGCCCAGCGCGCCGTCGACGCCGTCCTCGGCTCGCAGTCGCACGGCGCCGGGCTGCTGGACGCCGTCGGCAACACCGTCGTGCTGCCCCGGCAGGAGTGGGCGATCGCCGCGACCCTCGCCGAGCACACCCGGCTGCGCCGGGAGCGCCGCGCGCAGCAGCCCGAGCGGCTGTCCCCGCGGGTGCGCGCCCTCCTCGAACCGCAGGACCGCGCGCTCGAACTGTCCGCCCAATCGGTCGCCGTCCGGATCGAGGCGCTGGAGGCGTACGCGCGCCGCGCCGGCGAGGCCGACGACGCCTACCACGAGTCGCGGGTCCTGCAGGGCCTCGCGGACCAGAACGCCCGCTACCGCGAGCTGCTCGCCGGCACGGTCGGCGACGAGCTGGCGGGCGCCGAAATCCGCGGCATGTCCGAGGACGCCCACCGCGCCGAGCGCGCCCTGCGCGAGCGGACGACGGACGCCCTGAACACCGCCCCCGGACTAGCCGTCCCCGAAGACACAGCCAGCCCCACCAAGGGCCAGGCGGAAGTCACCCCACCCGACGAAAAGGCGCTCTAGCCCGTTCAGGGCGCGAGCCGCTAGGCGAGGCCCCTGGGCCGGGATTGCGTAAACACCGCGATGATGCGGTCGGCGGTGCGCTGCGTGCCGGCGATGCGGCGGCGCAGGCGCGCTCTGCCGGGCCGCGTCCCGCCGGTGCGGCGCGCGGGCCCGGCCGCGCGCTCGGCCTCCTCGGCCAGCAGCGCCCCCGCCCGCGCCAGCTCGGCCAGCAGCCGGCGGGCGGCACGGCTGTCCCGCTCGTCCACGGCGCAGCCGTAGAGCGCCTCGATCTCCGCTATGCGCGCTCCCAGCCGCAACATCTGATCGCCCACGATTGATCACCCCGTCGGTTCAATTGTGGGCGATCCGCCCCGTTCGCGCACGGTGATTTCCGTCCGATCGTGCCGCGGGACCGGGCTCGCGGCGTCCGGGGCGTCAGTTCTCCGCCAGGACGATGACGCGGTCCCGCGCCGACAGCACCAGCGGAGCCGTCTTGTCCGGGTTGAGCACCACGCCGTAGCCGGGCGGCTCGTGGTACCGCTCGATGAGCCGGTAGCCGAGCGCGACCTCGCCGCGCCGCCGCGCCGACTCGATCAGCGTCGCGAAGTCGGCCGTGCTCCCCGGCAGCAGGTAGTCGCAGGCGGGCTTGAGATAGATCTCCGACCCGGCCGGGTCGAGCAGGTCGGCGAACACGTCGTACAGGTGCCGGTTCTCGCTCAGCTGGGTCAGCATCAGGCTGATCAGCTTGTCGCTGACCACGAAGTCGTCGGCCTTGGTGACCTGCGCGACCTCCCGGTTGGCGTCGTCGTTGATCTCGCTGACGATGGAGAACGGGTCGCCGAGCGCGTCCTCCATGTCGCGCAGGTGCAGCAGCGTCACCAGCGTGCGGGCGTCGGCGTGCTCCCGGTCGTACCCGGCCTCCGAAAGCACGATGACGTGCTGGTAGGAGCCGACGTCCAGCGACTCCAGCGCGGGCCGCTCGGTCGGCTCGGCGCACACGAACTCGACCTTCAGGTTGGCGAACGGGCCGAGGCCGGCGGTCGGGTCCTCGCGCGGCGCCGCCACCGTCAGCGCCGAGCCGGGCGCGAGGAAGTCGTCCAGCAGCTCGATGATCTTCTGGGCGCGGTGGTTCCAGCCGAGCAGCAGGGTGCGCTCGGGCACCGGCTCCCGCGCGGTCGCGGTGGTGATCGCCGCCTCCCGGACGGCCGGCGCCGGGCCGGACGCCAGCCGGATCAGCAGGTCGTCCTCGGCCAGCACGATGATCTCGTCGTCGGCGCGGATGACGGTGTCCATCGGCGGGTTCAGCGCGACCGTGCCGTCGTGGTGCCGCAGCCCCGCCGGGACGCCGAGGTCGTAGCGCGACAGCGTCTCGCCGAACGCCAGGCCCGCCAGCGACGGCTCGGGCCGCATGTAGAACTCGTGCCCGGCGAAGTCCAGCAGGTCGGTGCAGACCTGCGACAGACCGGACTGCCGATGCGACTGGACGATCAGCCGGATCGCGATGTCGTCGGCGTCGATCACCCGGGCCGCGGCGCCGCCCGCCAGCCGGGCCGCCGGCAGGTTCGCCGAGTCGTGCACGGCGGCGACGACGTGAGGCCGCCGCCGCTCCCAGGCGCGCGCGCCGAGCGACAGCAGCACCTTGATGACGTGGGTGTCGGCGTCCGGCACCTCCGGCGAGATCACCATGATGGAGCGCGCGGTGCCGGGGCTGACCAGGTCCAGGTCGGCGACCTTCAGCGGGTTGCCGGTGCGGCACACGATCCGGGTCCGGCCGGACTCGCCGACCCGCGCCCGCAGCGCGTCCTCCATCTCCACCTTGTCGCGGTCGGCGAGGATCGCCACGCACGAGCGGCGCTCGCTCTGGTTGGCCTCCACCAGCTCCGCGACGACCGTGAACACCTGCTCCGACCAGCCGAGCAGCACGGTGTGGTCGTGCTCGACGATCCGCGACCGGCCCTTGCGCAGCTCGGTGATCTTGGCTTCCAGGCCGGTGGTGAGCACGCCGATCAGCGAGCTGACGATGAAGATGCCGCCGATCGTGGCGACCAGCATCAGGCCGAGGAACGCGACGCCGCCGCTGTCGCCGCCCATCGTGCCGGGGTCGAGGGTGCGCAGCAGGCTGCGCCACACCATGCCCGGCCAGTGCCCGTGGCGCTCGCTGTCGCGCGGTGCGAGGACCACCGCGGCGGTCGCCACCACGAGCACCAGCGCCGCCGAGGCGAGCGCGAGCCAGCCGATGAGCGCCGACGTCCCCTTCGCCATGGTGGTGTCGAACCAGTACCGGACCCGGTCCCGTCGCGTCGCCTGTTTCAACCCCGCATGCCCCCTTTGCCGGTCCCCCCGGGCGCCACCCTACCGACTTGCCCGCCGATGATGTCCGCCATGGGGAATTCGGGGAATGCCGAGCGAAAGGCGATTTGCCCGGTGCGCACTAATGCGCGAGGGGCCGGAGTGAGAATTTCACTCCGGCCCCTCGGCGCTCAGCCGGAACTCCGCCGGCCGCGCGGAGCGCTAGTGCGCGGCCTCGTACTGCTCGATCACATTGGCGGGGATGCGGCCCCGCTCATTGACCTTGATGCCGTGGTTCTTGGCCCACTCGCGAATCTCGGCGGACCGCTCACGGCTGCCCGCGGTACGCGTGCCGCGGACCTGCCGGCCCGCCGGCCTGCGCGCCTTGCGGGCGCCGGCCACGAACGGCTCCAGCCCGTCGCGCAGCTTGGCGGCGTTCTTCTTGCTCAGGTCGATCTCGTAAGTGGTGCCATCGAGTGAAAAGCTGACGGTCTCGTCGGCCTCGCCACCGTCGATGTCGTCCACGAGAAGGACTTCGACCTTCTGTGCCATGCGGGGACTCCCTCTAGCTATGCGTCCGGCTTCGCGTCCGGATGAGCGTCGATGAATGCAGCATAGACCTCATCCGATATCTTGCCACGTTCGGAGACTTCGACGCCCTCGCGCAATGCCCAGTCGCGGACATCGCCGTTCGTGTAGCCCTTGATCTTCGCGGTCCGGGGCTTGCGTCCCTTCCCGGCCGCCTTCACCTCCACGGCGTTGTCGATGAAGGGCGCGAGCGCGTCCAGCATCTCGTTCAGCCGCTTGTAGTTGTCGTCGCTCAGGTCGATCGTGAACGTCCGACCCAGGACTTCGAAGTCCCGCTTCGCGACATCGTCCCCTTCGGAGCCGTCGATGTCGTCGACTCGAATGACCTTCTCGGCCATCTGTACCCTGTGTTCCTTCCGTCACCTGAAGTGTGAGCGGATGTGGGGATCCGCTGTTCGGGTAGCCGTCGCTCGCGTGACGGCGGCCCCGGTCCCATCCACGCGGGGCGTGGTGCCGGGTTCCTGCTTCGCGGGCGGTTGCCCGGCGGCGACGTCCAGATCGACGCCCACCGTGCTGCCCGGCCGGACGTGGCGCTGGGGAACGCCGGACCACCACTTGCCCTCGGCGTCGTAGCGGTCCCGGCAGGCGGCAAGGCCCCGATTCCACGCGAACCGGTACGCCTGCGTCACCGTCACGACCCGCACCGTGATCAGGGCCGCCGACAAGATCCGCGCGACGAAACCTGCGCGCCGGCAGGGTTCAGACGAGGCACACGTGCAGACGCGCACCTTCGCCCCCATTTCCGCCAACAGTCCCGCACCCGCCCCCTCGCCTACGCGGCGACCCTGACCGTAGCGGATTCCGCGCGCCACCATGACGTTGAGGCGCGGCGCGGCACCGGAAAAGGGGCGGTGTGCCCGGGCGAGGGCGGTCAGGAGGCGCGCGCCCGGATCCAGGTGCTGAGCAGCAGCATCATCTCCAGGCGGAGATCGGGGTCCTCGATGTCGAAGGCGAACATCTCGTGGAGTTGCGCGAGCCGGTACCGGACGGTCTGCGGGTGCACGCACAGCACCTCGGCGGCGCCCGTCGCGTTGAAACCGTGCTTCATGCATTCCAGCAGCGTCTCCGCCAGCCGGACGCCCTGCCGGGGCCCCGCGGCCTCCAGCGGGGCCAGCCGCCGCGCCGCGACCAGCGCCGCCAGCGAGCCGCCCTCCTGCAGCAGCAGCTCGGGCAGGCGCTCCTCGGCGCGGACGAGCACCCCGCCGCGCCGCGATCCGCGGCCCGAGGGAGACCCGGCGCCGCCCCTCGCCCGGCCGGCGGGGCGGTCGCC